>CANNJI010000027.1 GCA_947504875.1 Legionellaceae bacterium | reverse complement strand
TTTTATCTTGGTTGTAGAGTGGTCAAGAAAAAATGTGAAATAATAGAGTCAGGAATTTTAAACGCCATGCAGGTGCTACAAAATTCTCTTGCATGGCGATGGGAAGAAATATGAGGGGATCCCTCAGGGCTGTTCCGAGTAATCAATAGTTCCGTGAATCTTACTCATTGGGGCATAGTCTACGAGAAATATTTTTGCGATGCACCTGCAAACCCCTATTTTATGCGGTTTTTTTTATTGGCGGGAATTGCTGATTAAGCGTCTTAATGAGTGCTGACAGTAAACTAGGCATCCAATCTGGCAATATTAAAATTGATTATAAAGGCCGAATTTCACTACAGTCACAACCCATAGCTCATGTTTTATTAGACACTTCATCAGAAAATCTGTCGATAGGATATAATTTGTCAGGATTTGAGTTTGCAAGTACGCCGACACCGGGAAATTATCCCACAACTGCAGATGCCGATACCTTTGCCAAAACCTTTAGTGCTAAAATCATACGCGTACCCTTTCGTATGGAGTATTGTACAGATGTCGATGGTAACATTAATAATCAAATCTACTTGAATGCTGTCAATGAATTCGTCCAAACTTTAATCAATAATAACAGCAACATTCAAGTTTTATTGGATATGCATAATTATATGCAATATTGTCCCAACGCATCAGCAGGAAGTTGTGGAACGTATTTAACGGCTACGCAGCTCGGCAATGCTTGGAAAAATATTGCCGAGTTTCTACCGGTTGTCAAAAATAATCCAACTACGGTTTGGTTGGATCTCATGAATGAACCCAATGGTATTTCTGCGCAAGATACTTTTGATAAAGAAATGGCTGCATTCACCGCCTTAAGACAAAATAATATCAATAACCCGATTGCCCTAGAAGGTACCGAATGGACGGGATTGCACTCATGGGTGAACAGTGGCAATGCCAGCGCATTTACTGTGAGCGCAATTAATAGCGCATTACAAAATGCAGGAGTCAGCGCGGGACAATATGCTATAGAAGTTCACCAATATTTAGATTCCAATTTTTCAGGTACATCGCCTGTTTGCGCGGCTAATGCAACATTAAATGATCAAATTAATTTTTCACAGTTTACTCAATGGTTACAAAGTAACCATGTGCCGGTTATTCTCGGTGAAACGGGCGGCGGTCTAAATCAAGTTTGCATCGATGATATGTCGACTTTATATCATGATGCTGTGCAGAATCCTTATAGCCCATCTGCAACGAATGGTGGATTTAGTGCTATAACCTATTGGGGCGGTGGGCAGGCATGGGGTAATAGTTATTTTCTGGGTATGCAACCCATTTCATCACTGAACACCTTGGGTATGATCGGATATTTTGCGCCAGCACAACTCTATTTATCACTCACGCAACTTAATAGTCAAAATAGTATAAATCCTTTAATGACGACTATCCCAACGGACATGTATACTTCCTTTGGGATGTGTTCCAGTTCTTTATATACAATTAATCTGACCAACGACTTTTCCGTGGGGCAGTCAACAGGAAATCTGCAGTTTTTAACAGGAGGTTCAACGGTCGATGCACCGATGTCGACGTCTATGCAAAATATCAGCTCAGGCAGTAGTAATTACCAACTTGAGACTGTGTGTTTGCCAACGTCTTCCACGAAATTATATTTATATCCATCGCCCCAATATGCGCAAAAAAGTTTTTCGCTGTCTACCGCCTCAGTACAGCCGTATGATGCAAGCCAAGCGCAGTAATGTCGTATACAGTTGTTCCTTAACATTTTATTACGCCATTTTGTTCATGGCCTCAACGGCCATTTGGCTTTCGTGGTTTTTATATTCCCATTGTTTTTCTGTAAAAAATCGACAAGTTAACATCGTGCTTCCTGCTGTTGCTAATCCTGTGCCTGTTATAATCAGTGCCATGCTGTTGAGCGCGAGCTCTGTAATGACGGCTTCAACTGCTGGAAATATGAGTCCGCATACGCCAAAGGTTAACCCCATGAGACCAAGCATTAAGAACGTTGATGCGACATAGTGAACTGGTGTACTGCAAATGATCTGCATAAAAAAGCCAGATTCAATGGGTTCATGTTTGATGTCGGTTGTTAGTCGGGTCGTGATGGCTTTTACGAAAGCGGCATTTTTTTCATTGACCGGATATTGTGCAGCAAAAGCAACGGCATGAATATAAGCTGCGCGTGCGCAAGCATACGCGTCTGCATATGTTGTGTTGGCAGCTTTGAGTGCCAGCACAGAAGCGGCTTCAGATGCGTTTTCAGCTAACGATCTTGTGTACTCGTCATTGGCTTCGCTTCCTAAAGAAAATGCATCAATTTTTTGAAAAAGAGAATCGAAAGAAAATGCGTTGCGTTCGGGAGCAACTCCGCTTGGCGTGGGTAAGAAATAATTTTTTTCAATCGCTTGAAGTTTTTGTGTTGCAAGGGCAATATTTGCTGAATATTTGGATAGCTTTAGTTTTAAAGAAGCATCGCAAACGGAGGCAATAAAAGCTGCAGCTGGAGCAGTCTCATGACATAATTCATCGGCTGAAGCCTGGGCAACCGTGTGTGCCGCTTTTGAAGCAAATTCATCTGCTTTTTTATTTTGAACATAGTCGCTAACCGCAAGCTCAATGAGTCTTCTGATGACTTCATCTGGATTTTTCATGAAATATTGTCCTGTTTTGTAAATGATGTACAGCTAGTGATTCCGAGAAACAGCATATTGCGCAAGGTCAATTAGTCCTTGCTTATAAATTGATGCTGGTAGTGGATGAAGTGCCGTGATGGCTGTTTGAGCTTCTTGTTGTGCAAGATTTTTTGTGTGGTCAATGGCTTGAGTGGCTTCTATGGCTTCTAAAATAATAGGCATATCTTCGCGAGATCCTAATTTTAGTGCTTTTTTTACGCTGTCTTGTTGTGTTGGCGTACCCATTTTTAAAACATGGAGCAAAGGCATGGTGGCTTTGCCATCAGCTAAATCGTCACCAATGTTTTTCCCCATGGTTTTTGCATCTGAGCAGTAATCTAATGCATCATCAACAAGTTGGAATGCATTGCCCAGATGTAGCCCATAAATTTCTAAGGCATCTTGAATAGTTGGTGTTGATTGACTCAAGAGCGCGGCAGTTTTAGCGGATGCGGCAAATAATAAAGAGGTTTTTGAGCGAATTACATCAAAGTATTCTGATTCTGCAAGCGAAGGATTGTTGCGATTATTCAGTTGTTTGATTTCTCCATATCCTATTTGGTGTGCCATGTTGGTTAAATGCGCCATGATAGGTAAGCTGCCAATCTCTATCATCAGTTGCATGTACTGGGTAAATAAATAATCGCCTACAAGTATACTGGCTTTACTACCCCAAATTTTATTTGCTGTTTCGCGACCACGCCTTAGTGAAGACTCATCAATAACATCATCATGCAATAAAGTAGCGGTATGAAAAAATTCCACCATGGCGGCTAATTTGATGTGCT
The DNA here is from genome assembly GCA_947504875.1 of Legionellaceae bacterium. Classification (GTDB taxonomy): domain Bacteria; phylum Pseudomonadota; class Gammaproteobacteria; order Legionellales; family Legionellaceae; genus CANNJI01. Next base: position 25,226 of record CANNJI010000027.1, on the reverse strand, counting down.
CTTGTCCCTGATAACCACAAGCCCGGCTTGCTAAGAGGACAAGGAGCGGTCGCAGACGTTTTCCACCACTTTGAATAATGTGATTGGATAACTCATCGAGAAGATTAATATCTGATTTAATACTATTAATAATGAGTGTATTAACTGCCTCAATGTCATCATGGACCAACGCACGTAAGCGCTGAATTGTCATGGTGTTTCCTCAGATACGTAAAGCCAAAGAATGCATCCTAAGATGTCATTGTTTTAATGTCAAGGAAGAGTTAAATTTCATACCGATCTTTGAGCTCAACGCTCTGGCTACAGCAATGAACCGTTATGTGATATAATTTGGCTCATATTTTTACAGACCAATGGATACAACATGTCGGATACACTTTCTTTTTCACAATTGCCTTTAAATGATGATTTGCTTAAGAATCTTATTTCCCTCGGATTTGAGACGACAACGCCCATTCAGCAACAAAGCCTACCTCATTTATTGAAAGGGGAGGACGTGATTGCAAAGGCAAAAACAGGCAGTGGTAAAACGGCGGCATTTGGTTTGACTCTATTAAATGGTCTAAATCTTAAGTTTTTTGCAGTACAGGCTTTGGTGCTTTGTCCAACACGAGAGTTAGCAGAGCAAGTGAGTCAAGCGATTCGCCAACTCGCACGCTTAATGCCGAATGTTAAAATTATTAATTTATCTGGTGGCCTGCCCATGAAGCCACAGTTGGATTCATTGCGACATGGGGCGCATGTGATTGTCGGAACACCAGGCCGAATTCAAAAACATTTGGACAAAGAATCGTTAGTCTTAGATAAAGTGAATGTGTTGGTCCTAGATGAAGCGGACAGAATGCTTGATATGGGCTTTTTGGATGCCATACGATCAGTTGTTAAAACATGCCCTAAAAAAAGGCAGACGCTCTTGTTTTCTGCAACTTATCCTGCTGAAATTAAACAGTTATCTTTTGAATTTATGCAGAATCCTAAAGAGATTTTTGTTGAATCAGAAGAAACAACGCAGGACATTGAGCAACAATTTTATGAAATCAATACAAACATTAGCGATAAATACAGTGTATTAACAACACTGTTGAATCAATACCACGCAAAATCTGCCTTGATTTTTTGTAACACCAAGCAGACAACAGCTGATATTGCTGCATTTTTAAAGAGAGACGGATTTAGCGTCATTGCGTTGCATGGGGATATGGAGCAACCGGATCGTGATTTATCGATCATTCAGTTGATTAATCAAAGTTGTTCTATTTTAGTCGCAACAGATGTTGCAGCTCGTGGGATTGATATTAAAGATTTGCCCTTGGTCATTAACTATGAGCTAGCACACGATAGCGATGTGCATACCCATCGTATTGGCCGGACCGGTCGTGCAGGGAAAAAAGGGGTTGCCATTAGTTTGGTCAGTGCAGCAGATGTTCATCGTGTGCGAGCGATTGAAAAGACAACGGGGCAGTCTATTCATATGATGCAATGCCCTGAGTGCATGAAAAACACTGCATCATTATATGGATCTGAAATGGCCACCATTTGTTTGGACTCTGGCAAGAAAGACAAAATTCGTGCGGGCGATATTTTAGGTGCATTAACCAAAGATGCAGGTCTACCCAACCACGCCATCGGTAAAATAGATGTATTCTTGTTGAAATCCTATGTGGCCATTCATAAGGATCATGTGAAACAAGCACTAAAGCACATTCAAACGGGTATGGTTAAAGGGCGTCGTGTCAATGTTCGATTGATTTAACCCCTCCAGAATCTTATCGTCGTTTGCGGCAAACAGCCCAAATCGGCTATGGGCAATGGATGGGCTTTCTTTGATAAGAAGCGGTTGCGGTTTCACGTGATTTTGTTTGACCCAGAAATCTAGACCTAAAATGAATGAAGCGCATCCTCCGAAAAGTGCTGAAACTGTTGCTACAGCAGTCACTGAAATAAGGGTAGGTAAAGTAATATTGGCTGTGATGATCAATGCGGCTAATAGCTCCACGCCTGCGTATGTGAGTGCAGCATTCACAAAAGCATTGGTTGAAACGCACATTAAACCAAACCATGCATGTGAAGCGGACAGCATTTTCGCCCAGTTTTCATCTATATTTTTACAAAAATTAGATAAGTAGACATTATAAAAATAAAATTCTGTAAAGGCTCCAAACGTAAAAGCTACGAGGGCGCCTATGATCAACGCGGTGTGTGCGGCAACATGCAGCGCAATGAGCCCCTCAGCTAAGCTAAGTGTAAATAATAAGCTAAGCGCCAAAACATTGCCTGCTGCAATCATATGACCCACCCATTTGCCTAGGTATTGAGCATGGGTTAAAGGGGAGTTGATTGCTGCCTCTTGATCATCATAACTACTCAGCCAGGTTTCTACTTCTTGAATGGTCATGATTCCCGCAACAAAAACCCCGGCTATAATCGATAGCATGGCAAGAGGACCTTCCATTGAAAAGGTAAAGGCCATTAAACCAAATAAAATGCCTGTCACAACAAAAACAAACAACCCTCCAAAATACTGAAATTGCTGCCATGGTGTTAATTCAAGCGCTTTATATTGGTAATCTTTGTTTGAGGTCATTCGTTGAAAAAAACCATTGAGCAACTCTATATTCATCCAGTAATTCACCATGCCACTGCACAGGCCTCCAGCACCTAACGCTGCAACGTGAATAGACCAATCTAGCCATCTGCTTGCGGGTATACTATTTTTTACAACCTCATAAATAAAAAGCGCAACGGCTGGGTAATTTTGGAGTGCTGTGCCAATAGCCCCTAAGCTGGCAAGCAGTTTTGGATAAGTGTAAGGTGTTTCAATATAGGATTTTTTGAGGGTTGGTTCTTTTAACATAAGGTTCTCCAGGCATTTTTAATGAATAATTATTCATGATATTAGCATAAGTATTCATGCATTGCAAAGATCTTATGGCTATACTCAAGAGACTGCAATCGACTATATTATTTGTTCAGGCCATACCGCTCTGATAAACTTGTGTGATAGAAGATAAGGGGTATTTATGACGTCTACAACGCAGGTGCTGCGCGAGATCCTTTTAGAAGGGAATGCCAGAACTCAGTTTGAAATTCAGCAGGAGTTAGAGCGCCTTGGTATATCGAGTAGTCAGTCTAAAATATCAAGGCTACTGCATCAGATAGGCGCGATTAAATTGGTGGATAATCAAGGAAAAACCCAGTATCGATTGCCTCATGAAGTGGGGCTTATCCATGAATTAACTTCACCGCAGGAAAAAATAGTCATCCGACAGTGGGTTTTGAGTGTTGTTGCAAATGAAACACTCATTATTATTCACACCACACCAGGCGCTGCTGGTATGGTTGCCCGAATTATTGATCAACACAAAAGTAATTTAGATGTTTTGGGCACTATTGCTGGTGATGATACAATTTTTGTTGCCCCAAAAAACAACACTCAAATAGATAAGACAATAAAGATGATCACAACATTGTTTGAGTTGTAATTAAAAGCTTATTGTTTATCCGCACCATTTAAAATGGACATGAGTCCGATCTTTTCCTTTGGTCTTCTGCGTTAACGTCGAGTGGCTCTTTTTCATAGGGGCTGGTCTTATTATTTGTATTGTCGAGCACGGATTTTTTTGTAGTCAACAGGAGATTCAATGATGCCATGAGTGTTATTGAACTTGTTATAAGCAATCCTATTGAGGCCTTATCTTTAAGTGTATATTGTTTTTTTACACGAAAATAGAGCGCTGCTGCACCGATCGCAACACTGATTGACCCACAAGCGACACCCAGTAAGAACCGTTTATTGATCATGTTTTTTTCTGTTGCTGGTTTATTTTTTTTCAGCTCTTTTTCAGCGCGTGGCTCGAAGAAGCTTGATGAAAAACCGCCTGCAGCACCAATGGCAAGCATTTCGTATTTATAAATTTTACAATGTTGAGGACAAGGTTCCCAAATATCAATCCATCCACTCAACGACGGTGTCAGAACCACTTCAAGAGGAGCTTGTTCTGTATATTTAGTGCTTCGCTCAAAATCTTTTGCCTGGAAATGGGGAATTGCTTCGTCGCCTTTGGGGTTTGCCCATAAGCTTGAACCAAAAGCAATGATGCCTGTGTCTGCAGAAGTAAAGTTTTTGGTTCGACCTGCCTTACAGAGGGCCGCCATTAATGCGACCTCTACACAACGTGTGTGGGGTTTTATAGATGATTCTGATGCTGCCTGTGGTGTACGCATAGAAATTGTACGCGGCATAAAGTATTGGGCTTGTGTTGGAATGCAAGCCAATTCAAATGTCCAATCGTTGGTTGATTGATTCAATTGCTCCAGAAAAGCGACAAATTCTTTTCGCAATTGCACATCATCTTCGGGGTTTTTATCTTGTGATATTGCAATGATCACAAGGTTTGTTGTTGGTACGGCAACCATTCCCATACATTTATTGAGTCCAGCAAGGGGAAACTGCCCCTTGTTTTTTTCGAGCAATTGATAGGACAGCGTAAAAAATTGTTTGGCTGCAGTTTTTGTTCGATCGAGTGCCTGTGGCGTTGGTTCTAAGGCCTCAGTTCCTTTGATAAGTTCAGCTTTTGCAACACGACATATTTGAGTGAATTGTTGTCGATTCTTTCTGCTTTCATGAGGGGTTCTTCCTAAAAATAATCCTTCATTATTTTTATTATCAAATGATCGAGCGAAGGTCTCATATTGTAAAGGCACTTGAAATGGGCTTCGTCTTACAGAGACATCCCCATCCTCTGTAAAATCATAGTCTGTTTCTACACGTAGAGGGATGGGTGCTGATATCTTAGGTTGAGCTACAAGGGGTGTGATTTTTGTATTCATAATGGTTTTGTGACGTTAATAAGTTTATAGGCCACAACTCTATCATTTATATAGTCAAAAGTAAATAAATAAGCTCATGTTGTTTAATATATGGCGCCTAATGTTAATTTTCGGCTAGCAGTGCACGAGCAACATTCGATTGATTTTTTCGGTTTAAAATTTTACACATCATCTCACCGGCTTTAACAATTTTATAAATATCAACCCCTGTTGATAAACCGAGTCCATGCATTAAATAGAGCACATCTTCTGTTGCAATGTTGCCTGTTGCTCCTTGTGCATAAGGACACCCACCAAGACCTGCTGTTGCACTATCAAACCGATAAATGTCTGCGTTTAATGACGCATAAATATTAGCAAGCGCCTGCCCATAGGTATTATGAAAATGCATGGCGATCATGTTTTTGGGCATGATGGTATCTAATGCGCTGATCAATGCTTGTGTTTGTTTGGGCGTGCCAACACCAATGGTATCGCCAAAACTGATTTCATCTACGCCAAGAGCTAACAGTTGTTGAGTAACCTTGAGCACTTGTTGTGGCGTAATGTTTCCTTCATACGGGCAGCCAAGCACACATGAAATATAAGCTCTTATTTGGAGATGCGATGCTCTAGCTTGCGCAATGACAGGGGTTATGCGTTCAATGCTTTCTGCAATAGAGCAGTTGATGTTACGTTGATTAAAGGATTCACTCGCGGCTGTAAAAATAGCAATATGCTTTAGACCAGCAGTTATTGCTTGTTGCAACCCGAGCTCATTGGGAACGAGCGCAGAGAAATCAATCCCTTTAGGTTTGTCTATGGCATTAAAAACCAAGGTGTTATCAGCCAGTTGTGGAATGGCTTTGGCTGAAACAAAGCTGGTGACTTCAATGTGCTTAAGGCCACTTTGACTTAATAAATTAATAAATTTTACTTTTTCTTCAGTCGGCACAAATGATGCTTCACTTTGCAAGCCATCGCGCGGGCCGACCTCAATGATGGTAACGGGTTGGGTCATGGTTATGATGGACCTGTGGGTTCAAATTCAACTAATTGGGCTCCTTCAGGAACTTGAGCGCCAATTGCATAATAAATATCAAGCAGTTGTCCATTTGCAGGCGCGAGAATGGTATGCTCCATTTTCATTGCTTCAAGCACCATGAGCCCATCACCTGCCTTGACCTGTTCACCTTTTTGTTTAAGAATCGCAACAACCATCGAGGGCATGGGGGCTGTCAGGTGATGTTCAGGTGTAGTTGATTCAAGAGTTTGACTATTTAAATCTTTACGGGTGACGGTGATAGGGCCATTGGACGTAAAAAAAGTATACCCATTCACAAGGCAGAGTACTCTGGCATGAAGCCGCGTTTTTCCATTATCAATCGTGATGGAATCATCCTCATGATGAAGATCTAAAGTGATTTTTTGTTTATTCCACTCAAGGATAAGCGCATTTTTTTTCAGTGGGTGAATAATGAAGGTATGCTCGATATGATTCACAAGATATGACTTTTCCCATTGGACAGATAAGTTCATTTGGAAGCCAAATGTATGCGTATGTAAGGGATCACTTGCATGTGAAGCTTTAAGATAATCAAGGCTTGCGGCCATCTGTAATGCGATGTGTTCATCAGGTGTTTTGATGATAATAGGTATTTCATTTAAAAAATGAGTGCTTAAACGAGCGTCTCGAAAAGCGGGCGTTTGAAGAATTGCTTGTAAAAAAACGATATTTGTTTTGACGCCGCTCATGGCATAGTTCGCAAGCGCTTGCTGCATTCGCTGGATGGCTTCTTCACGATTATGGCCATGGGTTATCAATTTGGCAATCATGGGATCATAATACTGGCTGATTGAGCCTCCCTCGGTAATCCCTGTATCAATTCTTACGCCACTGCCTACGGGTTCCCTGAGATAGGTTATTTTTCCCGTTGAGGGAAGAAAGTCATGTTCAGGATCTTCTGCGTAAATTCTACATTCTATTGCATGTCCATGCACATGAAGCTCATTTTGAGATTTGGGGAGATGCTCATTGGCGGCAATGCGCAACTGCCATTCAACCAAATCAAGGTCTGTTATCATTTCTGTAACGGGATGTTCTACTTGAAGGCGTGTGTTCATCTCCATAAAATAGATGTGTTCGTTTGCTACAAGAAATTCAACAGTGCCTGCACCTCTGTAGTCAATGGCTTTTGCGACATTTACCGCGGCATCAAATAAAGTTTGTTTTATCTTGGCATCGAGGGTGGGGGCGGGTGCTTCTTCAATGACTTTTTGATGTCTGCGTTGCAGGGAACAATCTCTTTCAAATAGATGCACGATATGGCCGTGATTATCAGCCATCAGTTGGATTTCAATATGCCGTGGTTTTTCAATTAATTTTTCAATGAGCATGAGTTCATCATTAAAATAGGCACGTGCTTCGCGTTTTGCACCCAAAAGTGCCTCTTTAAATTCTTTTTCATGATGTACCGCGCGCATGCCTTTGCCACCACCACCATTTGCTGCTTTTAACAGGACAGGAAAACCTATTTTTTTGGCTTCTTTTAATAAATGCTCATCGGATTGATCTATTCCATGATAACCCGGGGTTAACGGCACATGTTTTGTTTCGAGTAATTGTTTTGCCTGTTGCTTTGATCCCATGATGTTGAGTGCGTGAATGGAGGGGCCAACAAAAATGATGTTAGCTTCTGCACATGCACGCGCAAAATCAGCATTTTCAGATAAAAAACCATACCCAGGATGTATTGCTTGAGCTTGTGATTCAGAGGCAACCTTGATGATTGCTTCGATATTAAGATAACTGGTTTTCGCTGGGGCCTCACCGATACAATAGGCCTCATCAGCAAGGCTGACATGCAAACTGTTTTTGTCAATTGTCGAATAAACTGCAACCGTAGAAATACCTAATCGTTTTGCTGTTTTAATGATGCGGCATGCAATTTCACCACGGTTTGCAATTAAGAGTTTATTAAACATGATCCGCTACGTCCTGTGGTGTTTATTAAGAAAAGTTTTTAGTCCCGCTTGTCCTTCAGTTGAAACGCGTTTTTTTGCAATCAAACTTGCTGTTTTGGTTCGTAGCGTTTCATTAATAGGGCAATGGGCTATTGTTTTTACCAATGATTTACAGTCACGCAATGCCTGTTGTGGTAACGCTGCAAGTTTATTCGCATAATCCACAGTATAGTTCAATAAGTCTTTATCTTTTATACAATATTGAATTAAATTTAATGCAAGTGCGCGCTCGGCCGATAGGGTTTCAGCGCTCATGAAAAGCCAGGATGCTGTACGTTCGCCCATGGCGCGAATTACATACGGGCTAATCAATGCCGGAATTAAGCCTAACTTAACTTCAGAAAAACAAAAAAGAGCACTTTCGGCAGCTATTGCAATATCACAGGCGGCAACCAGTCCAGCGCCTCCACCATATGCGGCGCCTTGAACCATTGCAATAGTCGGTTTAGGACTTTCACTTAACGTCGAAAGTAAACGACCAAGCTGTTTAGCATCCGCTAAATTTTCAGCTTCAGTGTAGTTGGCCATGCGTTGCATCCATGCTAAATCAGCGCCTGCCGAAAAATGTTTTCCGTTGGCTTTTAAGACGATAACCCGTACGTTTTTATTCTCAATGGCCGAATCCAATGCCTTTTGTAATTGCGTAATCAGTGAATCATCAAATGCATTATGTTTTTCAATCCGGTTGAGTGTTATGAAAAACACATGGTCTTTGAGTTCAATTAACAAATCGAGCATCATATATCCTTACATTCTAAATACGCCAAAGGTCGTTGATTCAATCGGAGCATTGCATGCGGCTTCTAAACTTAACCCCACTATTTTTCGGGTATCGCAGGGCGCAATGACACCATCATCCCAAAGCCTAGCACTCGCATAATAAGGGTTGCCTTGTGTTTCATATTGTTCACGTAATTGGGCTTTAAACTGTTCCTCTGCTAATGTATCCCATACTTTACCCTGTTTTTTCATACTGTCTCGGTTAATATCTGCGAGTACATTGGCCGCTTGTTCACCACCCATGACAGAAATTCTAGCATTGGGCCATGACCATAAAAAGCGGGGATCGTACGCTCTACCACACATTGCATAATTCCCGGCGCCAAAACTACCCCCAACAATCACTGTGAATTTGGGTACGCGTGCATTGGCTACGGCCATGACCATTTTCGCACCATTTTTAGCAATGCCAGCCGCTTCGTATTTGCTCCCAACCATAAAGCCCGTGATGTTTTGTAAAAATAATAAGGGAATTTTACGTTGCGCACAGAGCTCAATAAAGTGAGCGCCTTTTAGCGCACTTTCACCGAATAAGATGCCGTTGTTTGCGATGATGCCAATGGGATAACCGTACATATGAGCAAAACCACACACAAGGGTTGTACCAAATAGTGCTTTGAATTCGTCAAAATCAGAGCCATCGACGATGCGCACAATAATTTCTCGAATATCAAATGATTTACGAGGATCGGTTGGAATAATGCCGTTAAGCTCTTCTGCTGAATATACAGGTTCACGGCTTTCTAGGCGGATAATATCTGTGTTTGGTTTAGGCCGATTTAAATGACGAATAATATTGCGAGTAAGGATTAAGGCATGTGTATCATCATTTGCATAATGATCGGCAACTCCCGATTGTCGACAATGCACCTCAGCACCTCCGAGTGCTTCAGCAGAAATAACCTCACCTGTTGCAGCTTTAACTAATGGGGGGCCGCCTAAAAAAATAGTGGCTTGATTTTTAACCATGATCGATTCGTCTGCCATGGCAGGAACATAAGCACCACCAGCAGTGCAAGAGCCCATGACAACAGCTATTTGTGGAATGTTTAAAGCAGATAAACGCGCCTGGTTAAAAAAAATACGGCCAAAATGGTCTTTATCAGGAAAAACCTCGTCTTGTTTGGGTAAAAAAGCGCCGCCAGAGTCAACCAAATAGACACAAGGTAAATGATTTTCCTCGGCAATGGCTTGTGCTCGCAGATGTTTTTTTACTGTTAAGGGATAGTATGTCCCGCCTTTAACCGTTGCATCGTTGATGACAATCATACAAAGCGTGTTATTAATTCGCCCAATTCCAGTGATTAATCCTGCGGCAGGTAAATCATCATCATAAACATTAAATCCAGCCAGTTGTGAGAGTTCAAGAAATGCCGACCCTTCGTCAAGTAAGTGCTGTAGCCGTTCACGCGGGAGTAATTTTCCATGCCCACGGTGTCGCTCACGTGCTTTTTCACTTCCTCCCAGCGCAATATGTGCAATGGTTTCTTGAAGGGCTTGAACCCGTTGACTCATGGCTAAGCTATTGGCCTTGAAGTTGTCACTTAAGGGATTAAGGTCACTTTTTAGAAGGGTCATGACGCTGCCTTTTAATGATTTAAAAGATTAGAAAAAACGATGATAAGCCAAATGATCCAAGTTGCTTCCATAAAATAAGGCATCTCTTTTTTCTTCAATAGGCGATATATCAGTGCAGGAATACCCGTGAGGATGAGGGGAAGAAGAACTAAAATAAGGGTTCCGCGGATCATGGCACCTGTGTCTGAAATACGAAAAATTGGCGTTAACCAGAAATCGAGATACCCATAAAGCGTTTTAATATAATCAATAAGAACCCCTGCATAACTGGAAAAAACAACGATAATAATGCTTAAAATAAGATAAATAAGTCCTTGTTTTAACATGAGCACTCCTTTGTTTATAGTCGTTCAATGATCATGGCTGTTGCTTCGCCACCACCAATACAGAGCGCAGCTAATCCTCGATGTTTATGCTTTTGTTTTAATGCATAGAGTAGTGTTGTAACAATTCGAGCGCCCGATGCCCCAATGGGATGGCCCAGAGCACACGCTCCGCCATGAATATTGACCACATCAGGGTTTAAGTTAAGTCCGTTGATGGCGGCAATAGCAACCAGGGCAAATGCTTCATTAATTTCATAGAGGTCAATTTCGTCGACCCGTAGGTTGGCTTTTTTGAGGACCTTCTGAATGGCTTGAACAGGTGCTGTTGTGAATAAGGCTGGCGCTTGTGCATGTGTTGCGTGCGCAATAATTCGTGCGATGGGTTTTATTCCTCGATTTTTTGCTTCTTGAGCACTCATGAGGATAAGGCTTGCTGCGCCATCAGCAATGCTGCTCGCGTTGCCTGCCGTCACTGTTCCTTCCTTAGAAAAAGCAGATTTAAGACGGTCAATTTTTTCAAGTTTTTCTGGATCAGGACTTTCGTCTTCGCTGATGAGATGTTCAATTTTTTTAATGTTGATTGCAACCGGTACAATTTCCTCATGAAAAGCACCAGCTTTTTGAGCCTGTAAAGCGCGTGTCATAGAGCGTTTAGCATAAGCATCTTGTGTTTCACGCGTAATATTTAAATGTTTTGCAGTCTCATCTGCAAAAGAACCCATTAATCGTCCAGGCTCGTATGCATCTTCAAGTCCGTCGAGTAAGAGATGATCTTTGATTTCACCATGACCTAAACGATAGCCACCGCGTGCTTTTTGAAGCAAATAGGGGGCTTGCGTCATATTTTCCATGCCGCCGACCAACACAATATTGGCTGATCCAGCTTTGATTGCATCAAAGCCTATCATCATGGCTTTCATGCCTGAGCCACACATTTTATTGAGGGTAGTCGCGGGTACTGATTCAGGAATGCCTGCCAAAAATGATGCTTGTCGCGCGGGGGCTTGGCCTTGGCCTGCTTGTAAAACACAACCCATGAGGACCTCATCGAGGTCGGAGCCATGCAACCCAGACTGCTCAAGTACTGCGCGAAATGTTGTTGCGGCAAGTTCTGATGCAGATAGGGTTGAAAAGCAGCCTTGCATTGTACCTAAAGGCGTGCGTTTTGCTGCAACGATAACAACGTCATGTGCATCGGTCATTTATTTTGAGTCCTCAAATAGTTCTCTACCAATCAGCATTCGTCTAATTTCTGATGTTCCCGCACCGATTTCATAGAGTTTTGCATCTCGCAGTAATCGCCCGGTAGGATAGTCATTAATATAGCCATTGCCCCCTAAAATTTGAATCGCTTGAAGTGCCATTTGGGTCGCCTTTTCTGCGGTATATAGAATAACACTCGCAGCATCTTTTCGGGTGATTTGATGTCTATCGCAGGCTCGTGCTATGGCATATAAATAGGCCCGTGAAGCGTTTAAATCAGTATACATATCGGCAAGTTTGCCTTGAATAAATTGAAATGTCCCAATCGATTGATCAAATTGTTTGCGTTCATGACAGTAAGGTAAAACCACATCAAGACAGGCTTGCATGATACCCACAGGCCCTGCTGCAAGAACTGTTCGTTCGTAATCTAAACCACTCATTAACACCTGTACGCCATGGTTCATCTGACCTAAAAGATTCTCACGAGGGACTTCGCAGTTTTCAAATACAAGTTCGCAGGTGTTAGAGCCGCGCATGCCAAGCTTGTCTAGCTTTTGTGCAGTGCGAAATCCGGGGAAGTTTTTTTCAATAATAAACGCTGAAATTCCTTTGCTTTTCGTTTGTTTATCGGTTTTAGCATAAACAACAATGACATCTGCATCTGGTCCGTTGGTGATCCACATTTTCGTACCGTTGAGAATGAAGCGATCACCTTTGTCTTGGGCTTGCAATTGCATGCTAACGACATCAGAGCCGGCGTTTGCTTCACTCATGGCAAGGGCACCTATCTGCTCACCTTGAATAAGTCCAGGCAGGTAACGTTGTTTTTGATCTGCATTACCATTTAAATAAATTTGATTCACGCATAGGTTAGAGTGCGCGCCATAACTTAAACCAACAGACGCGGATGCACGAGAAATTTCTTCCATCGCGATCACATGCGCTAAATAGCCCATGTTTGCACCACCATATTTCTCATCTACAGTAATGCCTAAAAGACCCAAATCTCCTAATTTTTTCCAGAGATGATTTGGGAATGTATTGATGACGTCGATCTCGTTAGCCAAAGGTGCTATTTCTTTTTGTGCGAATAGAGCAACGCTGTTACGTAATAAATCGTATGTTTCACCCAGGTCGTGGTTTAAACCGTGTTGCATAGCATAGCTTCCAGTTTATTGAGCAAGTACGCTAGACTATACCTTGCATGTTAAACGTTGTGAAGCGTGTCATCTCATGTCATTCTTAGCATATTGTATTGAATGGGGGGAAAATTAATGCGTAGAGCTGTTTTGTGGGGCCATCATGCGAATGAATATAAAGAGATGTTTGATTTAAATGACGAACATTTTAGTTTGCCTCTCTTGGAGTATGGGTGTGGTCCGAGTGCGCTCAATTCAACTGTTCATGATAAAAATCCATTGGTGGTGAGTATTGATCCTCTATTTTCTTTAGAGAAGCGTGATTTGGTCGAAAAAGCGACTTTAATGTTTGATGAGCGGGCGCTCGCACTTCGTTCGGATCCCTTATTGTTGGACGTAACCGCCTATGGTGGATTAGATGCTTTTATTGCTTATCGTAAGCAAGGTATGGCGCTTTTTTTTAAGGATTATGAGCAAGGTCTTACGGCAAAGCGTTATCGAGCCGATGCGATAGATTCCTTACCCTTTGATGATTTTACGTTTAATATGGCCTTAAGTTCACATTATTTTTTTGGTGATGGAAATATTCATTCTGTCGATGATACGTTGAGCATGATCAAATCATTGGCTCGCGTTGCAAAAGAAGTTCGCATATTCCCCTTGTTGAATCGACTATCAGTGACCTCTGAGCAATTGGGACCTGTTCTTTTAGGCTTGCAGCAGGATAATTATGGGGTCGAGGTTCGTGAAGTGGCATGTTCTCTTTATCCCGCAGGGAACGCCATGTTGCGTATTTGGGCGCAAGAATGTGTTATTTATAATGTCGGAGAAACGACTTGATGGACAGGTATGCGCGCTAAACTCGCTGTGCTCAGACAGAGCGCCCTTACCTGTCCATCAAGTCGTTTCATCGGCATTATCTTTAGATGAGCTGCCTTGAGTCTTGGTCTTTTTCTGAAGAAGGAGTACAATATGTTTTCCTTCGAGCCAACCTAATATTAAATACCCCATGAAAAAAAAACAGTATGGCAAAGCCAGTGCGTTATATCGTCGATTATTCACTTATGTAAAGCCATTTTGGCCGGTTTTGATGTTGGGGGTTTTTGCCAATATTTGTTATTCTAGCATTGATGCTGGCTTTACCTACATGATGCGTCCTTTTTTGGATAAAGGATTCATCGACATTGACATGAACTTTGTTAAACAAATTCCGCTCATGGTCCTGGTGGGGATCACCGTTCGAGGGTTAGTCAGTGCGCTGGGTAGTTATTGTATGACGTGGGTTGCCCGCTCTGTGGTTAATGTGTTACGACAACGTGTTTTTTCTCATATTGTACGATTGCCGGCCGATTATTATGATGAAGCAACCTCCGGACAATTGCTTTCAAAAATTCTTTATGATGTTGAACAGGTTGCTCAAGTCAGTGCTGATGCATTGACGGATTTAATTCAAAATACATGTTTGGTTTTTGGATTACTAACGGTGATGATGGTGATTTGTTGGCAGCTTTCGCTTATGTTTTTAGTCACCATTCCGTTTATAGGCATTTTGGTTAATTTTACAAATAAACGCGTTCGACGGATAAGCCACCGTGTGCAACAAACCATGGGGCATGTAACGGATATTGCACATGAAGTGATCGATGGTTACCGCGTTGTGCGAATTTTTGGTGGTGAAGCCTATGAAGTGAATCAATTTAATAAAGCCACGGAGCGTTCTCGTAAAAATGATATGAAAGTGGCGATTAGTAAAGCCATTAATGTCTCGGGTGTGCAAAGTATCATTGCGATTGGTATTGCTTCGATTATTTTGGCGTCCATTCAATTATCCACCGTGATTACCGTTACGGCTGGTTCCTTTTTGGCTATTCTGGCGGCGATGTTACAACTGATTAAGCCGATGAAAACATTAACCACATTACATGCAACGTTTCAGCGTGGGCTTGCAGGAGCAGAGAGTGTTTTTCAGGTGTTGGATGAACAACAAGAGCCAAGTGATGGTGTGAGTTTTGATATGAGATCCAAAGGTGAGCTTCAGTTTGAACATGTTTCATATGCTTATCGTGAGGGGCAACGTGTTTTACATGAGGTTGATTTTAAAGTTGAGGCAGGGCAAACCGTTGCCTTGGTAGGGCATTCGGGTAGTGGTAAAACGACGATTGCAAGTCTTATTCCGCGATTTTATGAAGTCAACTCAGGTCGTATTTTACTGGATGGGATCCCCATTAAATCGTTGTCTTTAACCAGTTTAAGAGAGCAAATCGCGCTGGTGAGTCAGCATGTGACGTTATTCAATGATACCTTTGCAAATAATATTGCCTATGGTCGATTTGATGTGAGTCGCGAAGAAGTGATTAAAGCAGCAAGACTTGCTTATGCAGATGAATTTATTGAACAACTCCCTGAAGGGTATGATACACATATTGGTGAGAATGGCGTGTTGCTATCGGGTGGTCAACGTCAGCGATTAGCCATTGCGCGCGCTATTTTAAAAGATGCGCCTTTGTTGATTTTAGATGAGGCAACCTCGGCATTAGATACTGAGTCGGAACGTATGATTCAGCTCGCGCTTGAGCATGTGATGAAAAATCGTACCACGTTGGTTATTGCGCATCGTTTATCAACGATTCAGCGTGCCGATAAAATCGTGGTGATGCATCAAGGTCAAGTGGTTGAGCAAGGAACCCATGATGTTCTACTTGCTCAAGAGGGTTATTATGCAAAGTTATATAGAGCCGAGCGTTTAGGGGTTGAGCTAAATGTTGACGAAGCTTTGGTATAGTCGACACCCATTACGCTGGCTTCTTTTTCCCTGCGCAATGGTGTATGCCTTTTTAGCCAATATTCATCGTTTATACTGTTTAACGATAAAGAAAAAACCCATGACAGTGCCGATTATTGTCGTTGGAAATATCACGGTCGGTGGTGTAGGAAAAACTCCGCTTGTGATTGCGCTTGTCAAACGTTTTCAAGAAAAAGGACTACGTGTTGGGGTTGTGAGCAGAGGGTATCGTTCAACCCTTAAAAATTTTCCTCATTTGATAGAGGAAAATGATGCGGCAAGTGTTGTAGGGGATGAGCCGCTATTAATTTTTAAGCATACCAATGCGCCCGTTGTTATTGCGCCGAACCGGATGGATGCTGTGAACTATTTAGTAGAGCATCATTCATGCCAACTGATTATCAGCGATGATGGTTTACAGCATTACGCAATGGAACGGGCGATTGAAATTGCAGTGATAGATGGTATTCGTGGATTAGGAAATGGGCTTCGTTTGCCCGCGGGGCCTTTGCGCGAAGGGAAAAAACGCTTAAACACGGTTGATTTTGTGGTGATGAATGGTCAATTGCGTGATGGGGCTTATCGCATGGCTCTAAATCCTGGGGTAATTCAGTCGTTAAACAACAAGGCTTCTTTCGAGCACACTAAAACAGTTGCAGCTGTTGCGGGGATTGGTCATCCACAACGCTTTTTTAATACGTTAACTGAGTTAGGTATCGCTTATCGACCCTATGTTTTTCCTGATCATCACCGATTTGTTGCTGACGATTTAACCATGCCTGAGGAATGTATCATAATGACCGAAAAAGACGCAGTTAAATGTGTGTCGTTTGCAACAGCATCCATGTATTATTTACCAGTTGAAGCAGTTTTGGATGATGCTTTCTGGCATGCATTGTTTGCTCATAAACAGTTAGAAGGTTTTTTTTAACATGAATCGTTTTCGAATATCTCTTTACTTAAGTATTGTTTTCTTTCTAAACAGTACCGCTGTGTCGGCTGATGAGGTCATCAATCCTCCTCATTTTTTACCCGCGGATGAGCAACATGTGCACTGGGCTTTTACCGGCGAAGTGTCTGCGGAAGATGGTGCGCAGTACGGCTATTTTTTTCAAATGGATAGAAACGGTACTCATTTTCATAGTCAAGCTGCTTTATTTGACGCGCAAACAAAAGCAATGCTATTGAGTGACGAAAGCGATGCTGATGTGGACGCGCCAAAGCTTTATCAGTGGCGGGTGGGGCATTCGTTCATGCGGTTTAACCCAATTAACGACAGTTGGGTTTTTGGGGTAAAAAATAAAGCGCATCAAGGGTTTAATTTTAAGATAGATATGGCCTCCTCACTGGATAAGCCTACACGGAGCGAGGTTTTAAGGCCTGGTGTATCGGTGCTTGTGGGGCAGACCAATCTTTTAAATGGACATATTCAGATAGGGGCCGATACAAAAGACCAATTTGTTACGGCAAAGCATGCTTGGTTTAGACAAACGTGGATAACTTCAGAACAAACAACGGATCATGCGATTAATGGCGTCTTATGTCGATTTGATGATGGGAGTGCTTTTTATTCTGTGAATCTTCCCGAGATTGATGCATTACGTGGTGCACGGGCAGGGTGGTTTGATCCAGAAGGTGTTCCTGCGTCCATGTCCCAATTTGTTCATGTGACCCCCAGTCCAAACAAAGATGAAGTTGATATTCGAATTCCATCCCCAGAGCGTCATGTTCTTTTGTCATTGGGCTTAAACAAACCATCCGTGATGGCAGGTTTTGTTATGGGTAAATCGCCTGGGTTTTGTATGATCAGTGAAGATAAGATCCAAAAAATTTAATAATTCCTTAATGTATGCACTTTAAAATATGAACAATAAACGGTCATAGGATAAAGAAATGTCAAGATCCCTTAACATATTAACAGGTCATTACGAAGATATTCTTGCCGCCTTGAAGTTTCCAGCGGCGTTTTATGAGACGCAGTCTCAAGCGACGTACGTTGCTGAGGTAAAAAAAGACATTGAGCGCACGCCTTATTTTGTAACTGCGAGTCAACTTGAGTCACATAAAAAAAGTTTGAGTCGTGTTCCTGTGGGGGATCTTAATTATGCTCAAGGAAATTTTGATGCGCGTATCTTTTCTCATACAGCGATTATGAATCTTAACCCAGCATTGTTTATGCGTCTTGAATCTGAATTACCACATAAGACTGCACGATTTGGATATTCTTATC
The DNA here is from genome assembly GCA_947504875.1 of Legionellaceae bacterium. Taxonomy (GTDB): domain Bacteria; phylum Pseudomonadota; class Gammaproteobacteria; order Legionellales; family Legionellaceae; genus CANNJI01. The sequence goes on along the minus strand of CANNJI010000027.1, from coordinate 7,352 downwards.
GAGATGATGATGGCGTGTTGTGTGGCGTTGCCATGACCTATGTTGAAGGAAGTGCCTTCGGTAAAACAGAAGATGTCTTGAATTGCGCTATTATTCGAAATGTTGCGGCGGCTCCTAAAGAAAGGCAGGTTGTTTTTATTTCAAGCAAAGAATTGTTGGTTGATGCGGTGGCGTCTGCTCCGTTGCTTGCCCAAGATTTTTCAAAAAAAGTTCAGGATGAGCTAAAATCCGCGGCACTTTTTAATGCCATGAAAGGGGTTTTGGCATGTGACAAAGATTCATTTCGGCAGGCTAAAATTCTGCAGAAATTTGGCTGGGCGTCCACACTTGACCAAAAAATTGAGCTTATTCTTAAGAAGTCAACTGAATTGAAGGCCCGGGGCTATGATACGGCGGCAGAGGAAGCGAAGAGGCTTTATAAGGATTTAATTGATTATAAACAAGAGATTTATGAGGGTAAGCTCACGTGTGTTGAGTATGTAGAGAAGGCAAAAAGTGCCATTAAAACAGTTCAACAATCAGGTGAACTTAGACATCATCGAGGGTTTTTAGGGCAGTTATTTCATAAAATCCTAGTATTACTCAATGCGCTTACATTAGGCCATGTGAAAATCAAACCGACGGACTCGATGCAAAAAATTAATCAGGTGTTTTTTGCGTTAAAAGAAATAAATGATCCGCTGAGTGTTGGGGCTTTAGCTCATCATCCAAGAAATTCTTAACGTGATTTGATTCACTGATAGTACCGGTCTGATAACTTGATGACCGATTAAGCGCGCTAAACTCGCTACTATCTCTTCCTGTAAATACGATCCCTTATCATGTCGTCCCCGCGCAGGCGGGGATCCATGCTCAGCATGATCAAAATGCCACATCAGGGATAGATCCCCGCCTGCGCGGGGACGACAATAACAGCACGTATTTACAAGACGACGCACTACGCTCAAACAAAGCGCGCTTACCTGTTCATCAAGTTATCAGATCGGTACTATCATTTAACTCATGTGGCATCATCTTTTATTTCGTTGATACACGATTGGCCATTTTTTGTGCTAAACTTAAAATCATCGAACATGAATGGTTTTGGATGATCATGAAAAATAAAGTGTCGATTAAAGATGAACTTGCAATATTGCATCAGGCTATAACAGATCCCATCATTAAACTTCAAGTCCAGCGGATTGCTGAAGCGTGGGAAAAAATAAAAAAGAAAGATGCTTCCGCGCTTCTCACGATAGAAGAAAGTCTTGTGGTTATTAATCACTGGTTAAAAACAGCAGAGCTATCCAAAAACATCATCGATTTTTTTATAAAAATCTCAAATGAGTTGATGGGTAAAATTAATAATATTCCCTCGTTTATGTTAAGCAAAGAAAAAAAAGCTATGCTGCGTGAGCAATTGAATGAATTGAATTCAGGGCTAGTCAATGCCAATAATGATGTATCGCCTCTGGAGCATTTGTTTCAACTGCAGTACGCGCCTAATCATCAGGTTCGCAAAGATGCTATTCAATATTGCCAACGGTTGAATGAATTACTTGAGCAATTAATTGATTTAAAACAGTTAAAGGGCATGAGTCATTCGGGAGAAAAGATAGCATCAATTACAGGTATAAAACCACATGACCCCATAAAACATGATTTTTTTAAACAAGCAATTCAACATTTAGCAATCGAAGAAAAAAACAAATGGATGAACCGAATGCTTGAACGTCAAAAAAAAGAAGATGGGGTTAAAAAAGTAAGCTATAAGGTTAAGCAGTTTTTTTTGAATCAACAAAAAAACCCACTTAATGCGGATGCGCTTATCATTGATATTGATAAAGCAATTGCACATTTGAGTTCAACCATTGCCGAAAATGCACCTGATTTTACGCAACAATTAATCAAGGCAACACCAGAGGCATTGCAAACGATTCAAGACAAGTCATATGGGCTTGTCATTATCAACGAAACCAAGTTACACCTTGATAGCCTCATGCCAACAAAAGGGCATTTTTTTCATCAATTATGGGAAGCCCTTCAGGCATTTTTTGGATTTGAAACACCTCGAAGAAAATTATTTCATTTAGTTACTGAATGTAAGGGCGCGCTTTCTAATCTTGATCCGACTTATGATAAAAATAAAATTGAACATTTGAAATTTACAACAATTCGTCAAGGGCAGTTAACCTCGAAAATTCAACAGATGGAGCACTTTAAAAATATATTAACCAAGCCAGAAACGAATATGAGTGATGATGAGCCGTCTGCACAGGATTCTTTGTTGTGAAACGAGAATGATTCTTATTTGAATTTGTGTTAAACTATCCGCATGATAAATACAAGCCATCTTAAAGCAGGCGATCATGTGCGACTCGCTGATTTTGGACTCGCCGATATCAACTATCGGCGACGACTCTTATCGTTTGGAATGACCCTTGGTGTTGAGGTTTATGTTGTTCGTCGCGCGCCATTGGGTTGCCCTATTCAACTGTTAGTACGAGGGTCATCTTTGATGTTGCGAGAACATGAAGCCAATGTGTTGCAATGGGAGTATGCATGAACCGTTTGCTTTTGGTCGGCAATCCAAATTGCGGAAAAACAACGCTTTTTAATGCACTGACAGGCGGACATGAGCGTGTGGGCAACTGGCCTGGTGTGACTGTTGAAGTCACTATGGGGCAGTTTCAGTACGAAAATAAAACATTCAATATCATGGATTTACCTGGTCTTTATTCTTGTGAGGCAACCAATGGTATTGTCAGTCAGGATGAGCAACAGGCATTGCAAGCACTGGGTTCAAATGCGTCTGATTGCATTATTAATGTTGTCGATGCGTGTTATCTAGAGCGTCATTTGTATTTAACCAGTCAACTTTTAGACTTAAAAAAACCCATGATTGTTGTGTTAAATATGATGGATTGTGCAAGGCAGCGCGGTATTACAATTGACGTAGAGGCCATGTCAGCAGCGCTTGGATGCCCTGTGGTATCGATAGAAGCATACGGTGAGAGCGGTCTTTCGATATTAAAAGATAAATTATTAGAAAATCTATCGGTACCTCAACCTTTTGTTGATCAGGATTGTACGGATGAATTGTTAATGGCTGATAAACGCTATACGGCTGTGCATGATTTGGTTTTGAACGTACAGCATAAACAGGCAGATGCCAGTGAACATTTCACAGAAAAAGTAGATCGCATTGTTTTGCATCGTTTTTTTGCATTTCCTTTGTTTTTTATGATGATGTATGCGTTGTTTTTCTTGGCTATTCATGTAGGTGGTGCTTTGCAGCCTTTGTTTGATACCGCAACGGATGCACTTTTTGTTCAAGGAACTGCAAGTGGATTGCGTGCGCTCAATGCTCCCGATTGGCTCGTCGCCTGGCTAGCCTATGGAATTGGCAAGGGGATCAATACCACGCTTACGTTTATTCCGGTTATGGCAACGTTATTCTTCTTTTTATCCTGTTTAGAAGGCTCGGGCTATATGGCGCGTGCTGCATTTGTTGTTGATAAAGCCATGCGGTTTTTTGGTTTACCGGGCAAAGCTTTTGTACCGATGATCATTGGTTTTGGCTGTAATGTGCCTGCGGTGATGGCAGCACGCACATTAGATTCTGAGCGTGATCGCATGCTGACCATTTTGATGAGTCCGTTTATGTCGTGTAGTGCACGTCTTGCCATCTATGCTGTATTTGCCGCCGCATTTTTCCCTGAAAATGGCCAAAATGTGGTTTTTTCGCTTTACTTGTTTGGCATCATGATGGCGGTTTTTACCGGATATCTTTTGAGAAATACCCTTTTTAAGGGGGCGGCTACGACACTTATTTTAGAATTGCCTGCGTATCATCGTCCATCCTTATATCGGCTTGCAAAAGAAACAGCAGTACGATTGCGCGCATTTATATTTCGCGCTGGCCGGTTGATTATTCCGGTGTGTGCTGTGTTGGGTGCATTGAATGCTTTGTCCATTAATGGGCATGTGTTGCATCCTGGAGATACGCATTCGCTTTTGGCATGGTTTGGGCGGTTGATAACGCCGCTTTTTGAGCCCATGGGTCTTACCCCTGAATCTTGGCCTGCAACGGTAGGACTTATTACCGGGATGCTAGCAAAAGAAGTGGTGATTGGTACATTAAATAGTTTACATACAGATATTCATTTGCTTTTTGATGGTCAAGTTGGGGCCTACGCCTATTTACTTTTTGTTTTGCTTTATATCCCTTGTGTTTCAACCATGGCCGTGATTCGACAAGAAGCCAGTCGAAAAATCATGTGGTTTTCAATTGGTTGGTCTAGTCTTGTAGCGTATAGTGCAGCGGTTTTATTTTATCAATGTGCAACAATTCAAACACATCCCTTGCAGACAGTGTTATGGGCTGGCGTGATTACGCTCATGAATGGTTTGGTGATTTATGCCATTGTTCTAAGTGCTCAATCAAAATCAAGGAGTGCGCATGCTCTTGCAGCTTCGTGATTATATTGCGCGTGAAAAAAGGGTGAGTACACAGCAACTGACGCGTGCGTTTCGTATCGATTTGTCTGCATTAGAGCCGATGATAGAACGTTGGATTCTGAAAGGTGAGGTGGCGCTTGATGATCAAAAAGGATGTACGACAACCTGCGGTGGATGTAAAACCACGGGCGTTACGTATTATCGATATGTTGGCGGGAGGTAAGGATGACTTTAAATACCACAGTGTTGTATCGATGCATTGAAACACTCCGCGAATCGTTTGTCTTTCTAAAAAAACAAGAGCCATCCAGTATTGAATATGAAATTTTCAGAAATGCAACGGTCAAGGGATACGAGCTAACCTTAGAAATGTCTGGCAAACTATTAAAAAAAGCACTTAAACCTTATTTTTCATCTCCTCGAGAGGTTGATGCTTTGGTTTTCAAAGACTTGTTGCGACATGCAGGAAAGCATGGCTTATTACATGCTGATGAAGTGAGTCGTTGGTTTATCTATAGGGATAATCGTAACAATACTGCACATGATTATGGTATTGGCTTTGCTGAAGAAACCTTAACGCTTCTGCCTGGTTTTATTGAGGACGCAAGTCATTTAGAGGAGCGTCTTCGACATGCCGACGCTTAATCTAGCTTCCTCAGTATTGAGCGAAATTCAAAGTGTTTTGGCGCGGGTTGCTCCGCAAGTTGAAGTTTGGGCTTATGGTAGTCGAGTGAAAAATTTTTCCCATGAAGGAAGTGATTTAGATTTAGTGATTAGAAATGTTACTCATTTAGAAGAAAAAAGCACTTTGGTTCCTGTGATAAAACGTGCACTTCAAGAGAGTCAGTGTCCTATTTTAGTTGATGTGATGGATTGGGCGTCCTTACCAGTAACCTACCGACAAGAAATAGAAAAGGAATATGTTGTTATACAGGATGTCTAATTGTTTATATCAGGGCTCTGCATAGTCTATAACAGTCCATTACTTTGGAATAATATGGATTTAATTGAAGTGATGGGCTTTTAATTCAGCTGGCTTGTGTTGTTCTGCGATAAATGATCATGTATAATTCATTCCACCTAATTTTTGGAGAGAAAGCTGTGAAAAAAGTCATATGTATTGGTTCCATTTTTTGTTTGTCCTTATTGTACTGTCAAACTGCACTGGCGATAAAGGAAGCTTCAGTATCCTGTCCTTCTGCCGAGCAATTAAGTCAGTTTGAGTTAGTTGCCACCTCTATAAATGATTATGACCACCAAACCAATCAAGTTATTTTTTCAGCACTACTCGATCATCCAGGGCATTGGTTTTTAGAGTTATCTCCTTTGAAAATCAATCAAAATGAATCTGTTGAATCTGTTGTCTCGCGTGCCTTAACAAATTTTCAGCCTGTGTCATTAACGCCTTTTACTTATGAGATCGGTATTTTTGGTAAATTACCTGTTTGTGTTTATGTTCAGAAAGGTTCTGTTGATAAGGGTACTGCATTTGCCTATTATGATAATGAAGGATCGTTTTCATTAAAGAAAAAACTAATCCAAACAAAATACGCGCATAGTTTTTAGCGCTTGTTGATATTTAACTGATGAGATCTTTACGTGCCAAAGTATATATTTAATCCGCATCGCCATGTCAAAATTTGGTTATCTAAAGATCCCAGTTCTTTTCTTAATTTTGAAAATCAGCTTCGTCTCGTTAGAATGAGGCAAGTGAACCGAGCAGATGAGATACATTTTATTTATGAAAGTCGGCTTTTAAATGTTGAAGCGCGAGAAAAATTAGTCGATTTTTGTGCAAAATATAGATTGACTCTGGTTGATGTAACAGAAATTATTCATACCTGCACTCAGCCACTTGAGTTAAAATTGGTTGAAATGTATCAAGATGAGATTTTGAATCTAGGCCGTAACGGAGGAAATCCTGCCGTAGCGAGTGATATATTGCGACTGTTATCTCCAATTTATGGCAGAGGAATTTATACTGACTTTGATGTGTTTGTTGATACGCGTAAGCTCCCTCACGTCATCGAAGTGAAAGCACCGCTTCTGCTTCGAATCAGCAGCTTTATCTTAAAAGAAAATTCAAGCCTCGTGAGACTTTCTGTGAATAACGAAACGTGGTGTGTTGTAAATCAGAAAGCAGCATTACCTTATATCCAAAGAATTCAAGCGACTGCCATTCAATTGTCTGGAATTCAGAGCGCATTCATTCCTGCAGCGTCTCGTACTTATATCGCCCAAAACGAAGCTGATTTTATTGGGTCGGTATTAACAAAATTATCGCAGCAGCAAAACGCCCGTCAAATGCGCCGCTCAATTCATCGGCTTTGTGATTCAAATATTTTGGTATACCGACTGATGCTGGATTTGAAAAACTTCCTGGTTGAAGGTGAGCGTCTATTTTTTAAAGGAAATGCGATCAAGATGAATGATGAGCTATTAAGTCAAATCGCACAAAATCTAAGATATGAATATAGCGCTAAATTAGCGTTAGTAACACGTAATCGAAGACAGAAACTTGAGCGGTGTATCTTGGATAGATCGGATAAACCTATTTTAGATGCCAATAGACATGAAATTTTTGATCAATTAATAGATAAGACCATTATTGGAACAACGGGATCAGATGCATACATGTTCGGAATATTTGGTCAAAATCAGTTTTCGAGGATTGATGCGGCACAGAAAGTATATCCTTTTGCGCTTGAAACTTATGGGCTACAGCACATATTTTATTCTACAAATGGATATCCTCTCGGGGCAACTGAGGCAGAAAGAGAGCAGTGTATGCGAGCAAGTGTTAACGATAATTCATGGAGGCGACACGGTGAACAAGCCATGTTTTTAAAAGCGGATACTATGCAGCGCGCGGCATTATCTATTCAGCGATTCTTCCGTGCACATGCAGTGGA
>CANNJI010000026.1 GCA_947504875.1 Legionellaceae bacterium | reverse complement strand
CCAAGTTTCATTTCGCAAAAATAGATTTGATCACGAATACCTATGCACGTCTATCTTTATTTTAAACAAACCAGCCTGTTTATTGTCCTTATTTTCCTTTTAAAATTATGAGGGGATACCTCAGGGCTCGACCGCCTCCTGGCGAGAAAGGTTGGCTGATAGGATGAGCAGAACACGACAAATATAGATGGTCGTTGGCTTTGTGTTGCTTATGATTTTGGTTTTGGCCTAAAGGAGTACAGACGAACTCGGTTTAAAAATGGAGTTTTATGGCTGCTCGCGCTTTGTTTGGTTAAATTTAATCCACACCATGGATTTATAGTGTATTAATTAATTTAGGCGGGAATCGCTGACGCTTAATTGACACTCTTGATTTGGTTGCAATAAGGATGTACCACAGGTGGTGCCAAGCGGCTGCACAACTAATGTAGACGCTGGTGTGGTCGTTATGGTAAGTTGCAGTGCAACTGGCGTATTGTTTTTTACACTATACTCTAAGAGAGAAAGATGTTTTTCCAGGTGAATTTAAAATAAACCCCAAGCCTAAATCCAATTCCCAAGCTGAAAAACTTGTTTTTCCAAAAGCACTGAAAGGAAACATGACGCCTAATGGGCACACTGCTATTATATTAAAAAAGGACACCGTTCCATCCTAGAACTCATGACGACTTTCCATTAAATCACAAGATCCAAATTTTGCAAACTCAATCTTGGATCGTAGAGGATTCATCGCTGTGTTCGGAAAGACGTGGAAGTTACCTCTGGGCAGATAACAACGTATTAAAAACTTCTTCAACATGCCCTTTGACTTTAACATTGCGCCAGACATGCTTGATGATCCCTTCAGGGTCAATCAAAAAAGTACTGCGCTCGATACCAAGATATTGTTTTCCATACATCGATTTCATTTTGATGACGCCAAATAGAGCACAAAGTTTTTCATCACTATCGCTGATTAATTCAAACGGAAAGTTTTGTTTCGCTTTAAAATTTTCATGCGATTTTAAACTGTCTCGAGAAACACCGAACACAATGGCATGATGTGCTAAAAAATCAGCATATTTATCTCGAAATGCTTGCCCCTCCAACGTGCAACCCGATGTTGCGTCTTTGGGATAAAAATATAAAACAATCCATTGACCACGATACTTTTCAAAGTTTGTATCCAACCCATTGGTTGCGATAAACGCCTCCGAAACAACAGATTCACCTATATTCATAGTCATACTCCAGAAAGTAAAGTCGAACGTTAATAGTTCTTGAGTGAAACTCCAATAGGATATATTTTCTAGTCCTACAACACGACATTTATTTGCTTGCAGGTAACTCCCAGCCCCATACGTCATCCTTCGCTGCGCGAGGGATCTCAGAATGCGTCACAGTGCCACATCGTAGAAGATTCCTCACTGTGCTCGGAAAGACGTGGAGAGTTACGCTTGCAGAACAATAAGTCAACTTAAAATCAATCGACTATACACAGTTAAGAAGAAAAAAAGAAATTAAGCGGCTTCTTTAAGGGGAACAATATTATTAATATTCGATGGATGCCGATTAACAATATTCCAAATATCATATTGTGACTGCAAATTAACCCACATATCAATACTTGTATTTAGTAATTTCGATAGTCGGAATGCCATTTCTGGGCTAACACCAGCATGCTTATTCAATAGCCTAGACAAGGTTGTTCGTGTGACACCAAGACGAACTGCTGCGTCACTAATGGTTAAACCGGCACCATCAATTAATATATTTTTTATAATAACACCAGGATGTAATGGTTCATGTATCATAGTAATTTACCTCAATGATAATCCAAATAATCAACCAAGATAGCGTCTTTTCCATCAAAAGAAAAAATCACTCGCCAATTGGCATTAACAGTTACTGAATAGTGGTCTTTAAGTCCACCTTTCAATGGATGAAATCGAAAGCCTGGTAAATCCATATCATCCGGTTGAATAGCAGCATCCAATAACTGGAGAATAATTTTAAGTTTGGTTTGATGTTTCGCCTGGATTCCAGAGGTATCACCGCTCTGAAAAAAAGCACGCAAACCTTTATGTCTCCATGTCTTTATCATACGTATAGTGTAGCGTAACAGGCAACGAATTGCAATCGCAATCTATATATCACTTATAGTGCTGGTCAGATGACTTGATGGACAGGTAAGCGCGCTTTGTATGAGTTCTCGCTGGATGTATGGCAATCTTAATGAAGGGGATCTCACGAGAGACGAGCACATCCAATGTGCTGCGTCATTCGTGGTGACATCCTGTCAGACAATCCTTGTCATCCCTTGAAATAAAGTATATCTTTTTTCCGATTTGTAACCTAATGAATATCTCTGCTTTTCATGTAAGAGATCTCTTGAAATAGCACAAGAGTCATCTTGGTCATGCTTATTGTATGGTCGATTAAATGACTGACTTTATTTTGCGGGCCTGATGTAATTTTTTATAGCTCTCAATTAAACGCAAATGCGGCTCTATGCCCTCAAGGGCCATGCTGGTTTTGGTTAGCCCGTAAAAACGGACTTTACCTGTAACTGAGCCCACTACATTTTCCATGACGTCCACCCCAAACATACGGTTGAAGCTTTCAATATAGTGCTCTAACTCAAGCTCGTCATCCAGGGTGACTTCCAATACCGCATGTACTGCTTGATAAAACAAACCTCGCTGAACTGTATTGTCGTTAAATTGTAAAAACTCACCTACTAACTCAATGGCATCTTCATGAGCACCCAGTGCGAGATAAATCAGAATTTTAAGCTCGATAATGGTCAGCTGCCCCCATACAGTATTTTCGTCAAACACGATGCCAATCAAGGTACGAATATCGGTATAGTTATCTAGCTGACTTTCTTCTAAACGATCAACTAAGTTGGTAAGTGCTTTCGTGTTTAATGAATGCAGAGTTAAGATATCCTCACGATAATCTAGTGCTTTATTCGTGTTGTCCCAAATCAAATCATCAACCGGATAAACTTCTGAATAATCTGGCACTAAAATACGGCAAACTGAGGCGCCTAAATCTGTGAACGTGGCAATATACACTTCTTTACCCATGGACTCTAAAATACCAAATAACACGTTGGCTTCTTCTTCATTGGTACCAGAGAAGTCCCATTCACAGAACTCATCATCATGCTGGCTGCTAAAAAATCGCCAAGAAATTACCCCTGTAGAATCAATAAAGTGCTCAACAAAGTTTTCAGGTTCAGTAACCGCCAAGCTGTTAAAGGTTGGCTTTGGTAAATCGTTTAATCCTTCAAAACTTCGGCCTTGCAACAACTCAGTAAGGCTGCGCTCTAGCGCCACTTCAAAGCTTGGGTGAGCACCAAAAGAAGCAAATACGCCCCCGGTTCTGGGATTCATGAGGGTGACACACATCACAGGAAATTGTCCGCCCAATGAAGCGTCTTTGACCATAACGGGGAAGCCTTGCTCCTCTAAGCCTTTTATCCCCGCAAGAATACGGGGGTATTTTTCGAGCACAGACATGGGCACATCAGGCAGAACAATTTCTTGCTCAATAATTTGACGTTTTACGGCACGCTCAAAGATTTCTGACAGGCATTGCACATAAGCCTCTTGTAGATTGTTACCCGCGCTCATGCCATTACTTAAAAACAAATTTTCAATAAGGTTTGATGGAAAATAGACCGTTTCACCATCAGACTTTCGAACATAGGGAATAGTACAAATACCGCGATCTTGATTGCCTGAGTTCGTATCAATCAGGTGAGAGCCCTTTAATTCATGATCCGGGTTGTAAATGCTTAGGCAATAAGCATCTAAAATGCCAGCGGGCAGCGCATCATTTTTTTCTAATGCAAACCACTTTTCATTGCGATAATGAACAAATTCGCTGTTGGCAATGTCTACACCAAAGAATTGATCATTATAAAAAAAGTTATTGTTCATGCGCTCAATAAACTCGCCTAAGGCGGAGCAGAGGGCACTTTCTTTGGTGGCGCCTTTACCGTTCGTGAAACACATGGGCGAAGCAGCATCACGAATATGTAAAGACCATACATGAGGTACAATGTTACGCCATGAAGAGATTTCTATCTTGATGCCAATATCTGCTAACATATCAGTCATGTTTTTAATGGTTTGCTCAAGGGATAAATCTTTACCCAGAATAAACGTGCCTGCCCCCCCTTTAACCGGAACCATCAACATGGCATTGGCATCAGCGTCTAGCTGTTCAACCGTTTCGATTTTAAATTCTGGGCCAGTTTGTATCACTTTTTTTACTGTGCAGCGCTCAATAGAACGTAAAATTCCTTCTTTATCTTTGGCTAACATATCATCAGGTAGCTCGACCTGAATTTGAATCGTTTGATTGTAACGGTCGTCTGGATCAACAATATTATTTTGCGATAAACGGATATTTTCTGTAGAAATATCGCGAGCCTTACAGTAAACCTTAATAAAATAAGCGGCGCAAAGGGCTGATGACGCCAAAAAATAATCAAAAGGACTCGGCGCTGAGCCATCCCCTTTATAGCGAATCGGTTGATCGGAGACAACAGTAAAGTCATCGAACTTGGCTTCGAGTCTTAAATTATCGAGAAAGTTTACTTTAATTTCCATTGAATATGTCCACAGCATGCGCGACCAACAGGCCAAATTCGCTATCATTATTTGACCGGCACTATAGCACAAAACATAACGCCCATCTACGGCATCCCAAGCGCAGAGGGGGATTGTTCAAGATTCAGGAGATCCTTTACGCTGAAAAATGCGCTCAGGAAGACGGGGACTCTTTATCCATCATAGGTTACGCGGAAAAAGAAAGCGACGAACTCAGTTGACTTCGCCCCATTGCTTCCTCATACCAAGGCGCTTCTTCAAGGCTATCCAATGCTCTAACTATCGCAGGATTCCTAAATTGGGTTAAGGCGTCTTTTGCTATATCCGGAGTAACCGCTTTAGGACACATCACGTTTGAAGAAGTTATTGTGATCTCGGTATTTTCTTTTAGATGATCAATGTAAAGTCGTGCAATTTCAGCGATGAATGGATCAGGTGTATTCACCTTGACAACATTCCCTTTACTCAACACATTATCAATCATATTAATAATGGTCACCGCAAGTGTATAGTGATCAACATCCGCTTGCATTAAAACAGCCTTAGGCACGTTATTTACACAACTTAAGGCATACGTTTGTCCTGAAGGCGAAATCACCGGTAACCCATCTTCCGTCAAAAATTTTTCAACTTCTCTGGGTGTTAATTCAGTCTTCACCGCATTAATCAACGGCAAAACAGCCGTATTATCTTCGCCATCCCGTACTACACGAGCATAAACACTCATTGATGCCTCAGCAGAACTTCGAGTCACATGAGATCGGGCGCTGGAAAAAAATTGTGAACCGCCCGACAACTCACTGATGACAGAGCGCGAAGCATCCTCATGAACACTTTCTCCACTGATTTCCAACAAAGGAGAAGAAGCAAAAGAAGCAGAAGGTGATGATCTCCTGACCACAGAAACAGGTGAAAGCTCTCGCTTAGCAATTAAACGCTCATACAATCGTATATAATGCTCTTTTTCAGAGCGTTCACGCGACACTGCTGCTTTTACTGATCGGTACTCATCCAATAGATCGGTATAATGCGATCTAAGATCGCTAATCTCATCAAGTAAATTGCAACGTTCAGCAAAGAGCCTCTGGTACCTTAATGCAAGCTCTTTTTGGAGAAGCGCATCTTTTTCAACATGCGCTTCTAGCATAGCTAGCGCGCGAGCCGAACTTTGATTGGCATCGAATAGTTTTTGCTCAAGGGTATCTATTGTTTCATTGGCGCGCTCAAGTTCGTCTTGATAATCCGCTTCTCTTTGATTAGCCAAAAACAACGAATTATCTAAAAGAAGCGCTTCCTCAAGATTGTTTTTATAAAACTCTATTTGATCTAGCAACCTGCGATTTTCTTCAGTGGCGTTTGATAAAGCAAGATGTAGCTCAGCATACTCAGCCTTCTTGCGTTTAAGCCCATCCGTTACTATTTTTGCTTGGGCTTTATAGTCATGTTTAGTTTCCATGTCACCCCCTTTATTTATAATATGCGCAAATTATATCACGAATTATTAAAAATAAACAGGGTGATCTAAAAGAGGGCTTGTATTGAAGTGCTTAAAGACCTCTTAAATGCGGAAATAAAATAACGTCGCGGATTGATGGGGAGTTCGTCAATAACATCACCAAGCGATCAATCCCAATACCCTCGCCTGCCGTCGGTGGCAGTCCATACTCCAGAGCTTCAATATAGTCTGAATCAAAATGCATGGCTTCAAGATCACCTGCATCTTTATCTTCAACCTGCAGTTGAAAGCGCTTGGCTTGATCTTCAGCATCATTTAACTCTGAAAAACCATTGGCTATTTCACGACCTGCAATAAAAAACTCAAAACGATCAGTTACTGTTGGATCTAAAGCATTGCGTTTAGCCAAAGGAGAGACTTCTGTTGGATAATGTGTAACAAAAGTTGGCTGAATCAACTGATGCTCAATTGTTTCTTCAAAAATAATCATATGCAATTTGCCTAAACCATCTTTTGGAAGATACTTTAACTGTAAATTGTCCAATATAACGCGACACGATTCGATGTTTGAAAGATCGTCTGCGGTAAGCTTTGGATGATATTTTAAAATGGCTTCTTGGATACTCATGCGCGCATAGGGTGCTCCAAAATCAATCGTATAATCCTGATAAGCAACTTGCCGCGTCCCCAAAACATCGTCACAAATGGCGTGTAATAATTGCTCAGTAAATGCCATGAGGTCATGATAATCCGCATACGCCTGGTAAAACTCAACCATGGTAAACTCTGGATTATGACGTGTCGAAATGCCTTCGTTTCTAAAATTTCGATTAATTTCATAAACACGCTCAAAACCGCCAACCACAAGCCGCTTTAAATAAAGCTCAGGCGCAATTCGCAAGTACATGTCCATGCCCAACGCATTGTGATGGGTTACAAATGGCCGTGCCAATGCCCCGCCTGGAATAGGATGCATCATGGGTGTTTCAACTTCAAGAAACTGATGTGATTCCATAAAATGTCGAAAAGACTGAATAATACGTGAGCGCAAATAAAACGTTTGTCGTGTGGAATCATTTGCAATCAAGTCAACATAACGCTTACGGTATCGGGTTTCTTGATCAGCTAATCCATGAAATTTATCTGGCAAAGGCCTTAAAGACTTTGTCAGCAATCGCACTTCGGTTGCATGAATGGTTAATTCACCTGTTTTCGTAATGAAAAGATGCCCACGAACACCAATAATATCGCCTAAATCCCAGTGTTTAAATTGCTCATAGACTTCTGGTAATTCATTTTCACGAAGGTACACCTGCATACGACCTGATACATCTTGCAGATGAAAAAAACTCGCTTTTCCCATGATGCGCTGCAAGACCATGCGACCCGCAACAACAACCTCGACCTGATGCGCCTCGAACCAACTTTTTTCCATGGTTGCATAACGATTCAATAAATCAACAGCCAGATGCTCACGACGAAAATCATTCGGAAAATCAAACCCTGTTTCACGTAGCGCTGCTAATTTTTGTTTGCGAACATGATACACTTCACTCTCATCGCTATAATCATCGGTCATGCTTCATCTACTCCTGCTTTTAAACTTGCTTCAATAAATTGGTCTAAATCCCCATCCAACACGGCTTGCGTATTGCTTGTTTCAACCCCAGTGCGTAAGTCTTTAATCCGAGATTGATCTAAAACATAGGAACGAATCTGTGAACCCCAGCCAATATCGGACTTCGAGGCCTCAAGTGCTTGTTGTGCTTCATTTTTCTTTTGCATTTCAAGTTCATAAAGCTTTGCACGCAATTGCTTCATGGCTTGATCTTTATTTTTATGTTGGCTTCGATCATTTTGACATTGAACCACAAGCCCACTGGGCATGTGCGTAAGCCGAACAGCAGAATCTGTCCGGTTAACATGCTGACCTCCAGCGCCCGACGCGCGATAGGTATCTATTCTTAAATCAGCGGGGTTAATTTCAATTTCAATGTCGTCATCGATTTCAGGAGACACAAAAACGGCCGCAAATGACGTATGCCGACGATTACCTGAATCAAACGGTGATTTTCGAACCAAACGATGAACACCAGTTTCGGTCCGCAACCAACCATAGGCATAATCACCCGTAAATTGGATGGTCGCACTTTTAATGCCAGCAACATCACCTGAGGAGCACTCCATGAGTTCAGTTTTAAATCCATGGTGCTCGCCCCAACGTAAATACATCCGTAAAATCATTTCAGCCCAGTCTTGCGCCTCTGTACCGCCTGATCCAGACTGAATGTCCATGAATGCGTTTGCAGGGTCCATTTTCCCCGAAAACATCCGTCGAAACTCCAGCGCTTCAACCCGTGCTTTTATTTTTGAAACATCGTTGCTGAGATCATGAATGGTTTGTTCATC
Source organism: Legionellaceae bacterium (assembly GCA_947504875.1). Lineage (GTDB taxonomy): Bacteria > Pseudomonadota > Gammaproteobacteria > Legionellales > Legionellaceae > CANNJI01. The sequence continues at coordinate 20,319 of CANNJI010000026.1, read as the reverse complement.
TGATTCACTGCGGGCCATATCAAACAATTCGCGCAGATCGGCTGTGCCCTGGGACAACTCATCCAATTGATGTACAACCGCCTCAAGCTGTGCACGCTCTCGGCCTAGAGCTTGCGCGTGCTCAGGATTATCCCAAATTGAAGGGAGCTCCAACTCACGCGTTACTTCTTCTAACCGCTCTGCTTTGATATCAAATGAGAGAAAACCACGAAGGGCATCTATTCGACTCGTCAGATCATCCAAGATCAAATCGACCTGGTTCACTTCCAACATACATTACCTTTGTAAAACGATATAACCGTGTATTTTACACAAAAAACATAAAAATACCCATCAAATTACCAAGCGGGCTTTAATACGATGCGTCGCTTGACTATGAATTTGTGAAATCCGTGATTCGGACACACCCAACACCTCACCAATTTCTTTCAAATTTAAATCATGCTCATAATACAACGACAGCACCAAGCGCTCATTTTTCGGCAAGCCATTAATAACATCTGCAACATGATGCTGAATATCGTCCCGTAAAACGCGAGCATGCGGTTCAGTTGACCGTTGGTGCTCATCGCCAACCAAGGTATCGTCAGTCACACCAATATCATCAAATCCATACAAATGAGCCCCATTGGAGTCACTTAACATCAAATGATATTCATCCAAAGCAATCCCTAACTCTTGTGCAATTTCTTGATCTTTTGCTTCTCGATTCAATCGATTTTCAAGTGTTTTAACCGCACCGGCTATCATGCGTCCATTGCGATACACGGACCGCGGAACCCAATCGTTTCGTCTGACCTCATCAAGCATATGACCACGGATCCGGATACCCGCATAGGTTTCAAACGAAGCCCCTTTGGTTTCATCATAATGCATCGCAGCTTCAAGCAAACCCACCATACCGGCTTGCATCAAGTCATCAAGCTGAACCGAGCGTGGTAATCGGCCCAACAAATGCTGCGCAATACGTTTTATCATCAGTGCATGCGTTTTAATCAGCACTTCCTTTGCTTCTTGGTTTGCGTTCATCGCAACATCCACAGCCCTCTCCTTTAGCATGAAACCATAAAAAATACTTGTAGCGCTGGATTAATGACGTGATGATCGATTAATCGCGCTAAACTCGCTGCGCTCAGACAAAGCGCGCTTACCTGTTCATCACGTCATTAATCCAGCACTCCAAGTTCGAAATGTCGGTTACACAAGCATTTGCTTTAACTCAGCGATTTTTTTCGCTAAATCAGCTGGCAAAACGCCCCCACCCTGGGCCATATCATCACGCCCGCCGCCTTTTCCACACAAATGACGAACCAATGCCCCAGCTGTTGGCACCTGTCCAAGCAATGGCTTGCTGATTCCAACCACAACCTGCATTTTATCATCCACAACACCAATCAACACAATCACTGCTTTTTCAAGACGTGATTTGAGTTGATCAAACAATTGTCGCAACCCTTCCATGTCCATACCATCAAGACGCTTAATTAAAATATGTTTATCATTGAGCACTTCACATTCATTCAGTAAAGCAAGACCGGACTGAGCTGAAAGTTTTCGCTCAGCATCAATGAGTCGTTTTTCCTGTGCTTTTGCCTCTGCCATGATCTGATCTAATTTGGTAACCACTTGAGCGCGACTTGATTTTAAACGCTGACTCACGCCATCAAGAAGCCCCAATTGCTCATTGACCCAGTGTAAAGCATATTGCCCTGTGACCAATTCAATCCGTCGAACACCACTGGCGACACCATATTCAGATGTTATTTTAAACAAGCCAATGTCACCGGTACGGCTTGCATGGGTTCCTCCACACAACTCTTTGGAAAAATCACCCATAGACAATACACGAACCTCGTCTCCATATTTTTCACCAAATAAAGCCACTGCGCCACTCTTCGATGCATCATCCATCGACATCAAGCGGGTTGAAACCTCTATATTTTCTCGAATTTTAGCATTAACTAACGACTCAATCGCATCACATTGCGATGACGTTAGGGCTTCATAATGTAAAAAGTCAAAACGCGCGCGATCTGCATCCACCAGTGATCCTTTTTGCTGAACATGGGAACCCAATGTTATTTTTAATGCGGCGTGCAAAAGATGAGTCGCCGTATGATTTAACCGAATGGCTGCACGGTACGTGGTATCAATTTCAGCACAAAGGGCATCGTTAAGTTTAATATGCCCGGAGAGTAACTCACCTTCATGCACAATAGCCTGACCTAAGCGTTGGGTGTCGTTCACTCGAAAAACGACACCAGGGGCTACCGAAATCAATTGCCCTTTATCCCCCACTTGGCCACCACTCTCAGCATAAAAGGGGGTTTCATCAAGAATAATTTGTGCATGCGCTGGTGCCTTGATGTTGTCAACAGATTGTCCCCTAACAAAAAGTGCACGTACAACACTTGAGACGGTCGTCTCCGTATATCCATGAAACGTTGACACACAAGAAGGAATATCAAGTGTTGAATAATCAACTTTAAATGCACTCGCCGATTGTGATTGCTCACGCTGGCGCTGCATACACTGATCAAACCCATCTTTATCAATTGTAATGCCATGCTCTCGCGCAAGATCTGCTGTTAAATCCAAGGGAAAACCATAGGTATCATAGAGTTTAAAGGCAATCTCTCCTGGTATAACCGATGATTGAAGGCTTTTCATTTCTTCTTCCAAGAGTTTAAGCCCTTGATCAAGCGTTCGACTAAATTGTTGTTCTTCATCTGCCAATACACGCACAATATGCTCTTGTCGCGTTGCGAGTTCAGGATAAGCATCACCCATCACTGCAATCAATGGCTTAATAAGCGTTGAAAAAAATAATTTCGGCAATCCCAGTTGATGCCCATGTCGAACCGCCCTGCGTATGATCCGACGCAAAACATAACCACGGCCGTCATTCCCTGGTAAAACCCCATCAACGATAAGAAATGCACACGCACGAATATGATCAGCAATCACTTTGAGCGAAGCTGACTCAAGCGCTATTGCGTTAGGATTATCTGAGCAATCACGTATCGCATGAATAAGATAACGAAAGCTATCTATCTCATAATTACTATGCACACCTTGAACAACCGCTGCAATACGCTCAAGTCCCATGCCGGTATCTACAGAAGGCTTGGGTAAAGGGTGCAGCACACCGTTGGTATCTCGATTAAACTGCATAAACACAAGATTCCAAATTTCAATGTACCGATCACCATCTGCATCAGGGCTACCGGGTGGCCCACCTGCAATCTCAGGACCATGATCATAAAAAATTTCGGTACATGGGCCACATGGGCCGGTATCGCCCATCTGCCAAAAATTATCTGCTTCACCACACCGCGAAAAGCGTTCAGGCGAAACACCCATCTCATTAAGCCAGATGTCTGCCGTTTCATCGTCCGATTGATAAACCGTGATCCATAGTTTTTCTTGAGGCAATTTCAAAATTTGTGTTAAAAATTCCCAAGCAAGCTGAACGGCATCTCGTTTAAAATAATCACCAAAACTAAAATTACCCAACATTTCAAAAAATGTATGGTGACGTGCTGTATAACCTACATTATCTAAGTCATTATGCTTGCCGCCAGCACGCACACAACGCTGAACACTGGTGGCTTTTGTATAAGTCCTTTTTTCCAAACCCAAAAAAGTTTCTTTAAATTGCACCATGCCTGCATTCGTAAACAAAAGTGTTGGATCATCACCCGGAACCAATGCGCTTGAAGGCACCACTTGATGATGATGTAATTTAAAAAAATCCAAAAAAGCCTGTCGTATTGCTGAACTGTTCATCATATTATTGTCAACTGATTAAGAATTTCAAAAACGTCCCGAATGGTTTCATTTGAAAACCCACGGTACAACAAAAATTGCTTTTGCTTCTGACGCGCTAAACTCGACACGTCCATTAACTTTTTATATTTTTTATCCCAAACTCGAAGCGCGTGAGCAGTCCAATCGGGATTGAGCTCAGACAAAATGTCTTCCGTCATCGCTCGGGATATCCCAGCCATAGACAGCATTTGCGTGATACGTACAGGGCCATATCCCTGATTAATTTTATAACGCAACATGCTCTCTACATAGCGCGAATCACTTTGAAGCCCTCGCGCTTTACACTGTTCAAGGGTCTCTTCAATAGCCTCGGGAGCATAGCCTTTACGCTGAAGTTTTTCTTTAAGTTCAGCCTCACTATGCTCCCGTCGCGCTAAATAGCCGACCGCACTAACAAAAACATCACTCATCGATTAACTCAAAATCCGCTATTGATTCAACAATCGGCGTTTTTTTAACTAAATATTCTGCGCGAATTTTTTGCTCAAGTTCGGCTGCAATGGCGGGATTTTCCTTCAAATATAACCGAACATTTTCTTTACCTTGCCCAATTTTTTCATTGTTTCGGCTATACCATGCGCCAGATTTTTCAATAAGCCCTAATTGTGTTGCCAAATTAATAATTTCACTTTCACGCGAAATACCTTCGTTATATAAAATATCAAATTCTGCCAACTTAAACGGTGGAGCAACTTTATTTTTAACCACTTTAACGCGTGTTTCATTTCCAAGGATATCCTCGCCTTTTTTAATGGCACCAATGCGACGAATATCTAAACGTACAGAAGCATAAAACTTTAATGCATTTCCGCCGGTTGTTGTTTCTGGGCTCCCAAACATCACCCCAATTTTCATACGAATTTGGTTAATAAAAATAACCAATGTATTCGAACGCTTAATATTAGCGGTTAGTTTACGTAAGGCTTGCGACATCAGACGCGCCTGCAATCCAACATGAGAGTCCCCCATGTCGCCTTCAATTTCTGCTTTAGGTGTTAACGCAGCAACGGAGTCAATGATGATCACATCAACCGCAGCCGATCGGACCAACATGTCCGTAATTTCAAGCGCTTGTTCACCAGTATCTGGCTGTGAAATTAAGAGCTGGTCAATGTTGACGCCTAGTTTCTCAGCATAACTTGGATCCAGTGCATGTTCAGCATCGATAAAAGCAGCCGTACCCCCAGCTTTCTGACACTCAGCAATCACTTGTAATGTAAGCGTTGTTTTACCGGAAGATTCTGGCCCATAAATTTCCACCACACGACCTTTGGGTAAACCACCGATGCCTAATGCAATATCAAGTCCAAGCGAACCCGTTGAGATAGCCTCAATATCGCGTATGGCTGTTCCATCACCCATCCGCATGACTGATCCTTTTCCAAATTGACGCTCAATTTGCGCAAGCGCTGCAGTCAATGCTTTTTGTTTGTTGTCTTCCATCAGGTCACCTGTATAAAATATGCGAGAAGAAAATTATCCCACAGTTATAAGGAAATTATAACCCCATGAACACGATCGTTTGGACACCAAAACATCCCGAAAAAAGCAAAATGGCTGACTTCATGGCATGGATTCAAAAAAAAGAAAATCAATCCATTCAAAATTATCATGATCTACACGCTTGGTCGGTTAATTACCCGGAACACTTTTGGCAATCGCTCTGTGATTATTTTAAATTAACTTTTCAAACACCTCCCGTGCGTATTCTGAACCATCAAACCCCAATGCACCATGCGCAATGGTTTGAAGGCGCAACCTTAAATTTTGCAGAACAATTGCTCTCACGCCGCGATACAAAACCCGCCATCATCAGTATTGATGAAGCAGGTCATCGAAACATCTTAAGTCACCAGGCCCTTTATGAGCAGGTCATTGCCTGCGCCAAGGCACTCCTCGAGGCGGGCGTTAAACCAGGCGATCGGGTCGCTGCTATTTTACCCAACAACGAATATCCAATCATCGCCTTGCTTGCATCTGCTGCCATTGGCGCCATTTTTTCATCTTGTTCTCCTGATTTTGGTACGGATGCATTATTGGATAGATTAGGACAAATTGAACCTAAGGTTTTATTTATTTGTGATGCATACCAATACAATGGTAAAACGCATAGCCTTGAGACCAAAATTTCCGCCATTCAAAACGCAATGAAAACACTGACCCATTGTGTTATCTGCTCTTCTTTTCAAACAGAAATACCCAACAGTATTCGGTTCGAACACTTCATTAAACCCACATCAACGTTTGAATTTAAAGCATTTGCTTTTAATCACCCGCTGGTTATTCTTTTTTCATCAGGCACCACCGGTAAACCTAAATGCATTATCCATGGCGCAGGTGGTACATTACTACAGCACATGAAAGAGCTTGGGCTTCATACTGATCTCGGTGAACAGGATCGCCTCTTTTTTTATACCACGTGTGGTTGGATGATGTGGAATTGGATGGTATCCGCTTTAAGTTTAGGTACAACACTTGTCCTGTATGATGGAGCGCCCTGCTACCCCGAGACCAATCGACTTTTTCAATGTATTGAAGATGAAAAAATCAGTGTTTTTGGTACCAGTGCAAAGTATCTATCCACCATTGAAAAATCAGGATTTAGGCCTAACCAACACTACCCGATGGAAGCCCTGCGCACAATCCTTTCAACTGGTTCTCCGCTGCTGCCCAATCAATATGATTTTGTAGCACATGATCTCAAAAAAGGGGTTCAGCTCTCTTCTATTTCAGGTGGAACCGACATCATTTCATGTTTTGCTCTGGGTAACCCCATAACGCCTGTTTATAAAGGCGAATTACAATGCCTTGGACTTGGCATGAATGTGTCTATTTTTAATCAAGGAGGTCAAGCGATTGAAGGCACTCAAGGTGAATTGGTCTGCATCACGCCCTTCCCCTCTATGCCCCTTGGTTTTTGGAACGACCCTTCGCGCACCCGTTACAAAAAAGCCTATTTCGAGACATTCCCTGGTTTATGGGCTCACGGCGACGTGGCCGAAATAACCAATCACGGGGGGTTGATCATTTACGGACGATCCGATGCCGTATTAAACCCCGGTGGTGTCCGCATTGGCACAGCTGAGATTTATCGCCAAGTTGAAAAAATTCCTGAAATTCTTGAAAGCATCGCCATTGGACAAACATGGGAGGACGATACCCGCGTTGTTTTATTTGTCAAACTTCGAGAAAATCTGGTTTTAGATGAAGCCTTAGAAACTAAAATCAGACATATTATCAGAACCAACGCATCACCACGTCACGTACCAGCAAAAATCATCCAAGTGCTGGATATTCCACGCACCTTAAGTGGAAAAATTGTTGAAATTGCTGTCCGGCAAGCGGTTCATGGAGAAACAATTCAAAACTTAAGTTCATTGGCCAATCCAGAAGCCCTGGATTATTTTAAACAGTGTCCGGCCTTATTATTCTAACGGCATTTTGAGCAAAAAACATGCTTATGGTCTACACTACAAGTGTATCATCTTTAAAAGGACCACTGCTCATGAAAAAAATAATAACAGGACTTATCTTGGTAAGCGCATTAACTTTAATTGGCTGCACATCAACTCAAGTGGGAACAACGGCAGGTGGTGCTGCTGGCGCAGGATTAGGCTACGCCGTGAGTGGTGGTACGCCGCTAGGCACAGTCATTGGTGGCGGCGCAGGTGCCCTGGTTGGTTATGAAGTTGGAAAAAGCCAAGAACCCAAATACTATCAAGACAATGGTCGATATGACTACTATTGAGTGATGTTGATTTAAATCAACATCCCCCAATTGAAGGGCTCGTGTTATCCTCGCAGCGCTCTGACTCAGACAGTTTCTTAGGAATGGGTTTTGGCATTCTTAACTGTCGCAAGCGTTCAGAATCAAACGAAATAAAGACCGGGGCTTGATTATCTGCTGAATCATCCATATTAAGTGGCGTTGGACTGATGCTCTCATCAAGATAAGATGCGTCGGTCATCGATGAAACACTACCCGCATCTTCATTAGGATCAACATCTGATGAAGATGCGGGTAGTGTTTCGTAGCTTTGTAAATGAGGCATGGCAATGCCTTGAAAAATAATAATATTCTTATCTTTTTGAACTTGTTCTTGTACTGACGTCGCACGAAAACAATCAAAAAAACCATATGAACGCTTCAGTTTCATAAGTATACTCCTCGAAAAAGTCTAAAAAACACTCAGCGCGAGCTGTTTTTGATATTTTATTGAGTCGTATTGTACCAATAAAACATTAAGGCTTAATTAAGCAGCAGATAAACCAAACGACACATCAGGTGATGCAACAAAAGACTGATAAGTCGCATCATCCAACCCATTATCTTGAGCATTAGAACTAAATCCTGCATCTGGCATATACGTTTCCATATACGCTGTCATTAACATACTCGTAAACATCAACGCCCACGCAGCATAGACCGGCAAAAGAACAAATGACGTCAATATAACAGCAGGCAATGCTGCCTTTAAGAGTGATTGATAAAGCAATATTTCCTTTTGCCCTTGAATTATGAGGGCTTCCTGTTGAGATGCTTTAACCAGCATCTGCCCATCTAAAAAATATGTTTTTTTAAGTACAGGATCTTGCGTGCTATTAAAGAATTTCAAGGTATTTTTTATATCATCATCCATTGCAACTTTTCCTTCCTCACGCAATAGAATGGCATTCCTTCCGCGACCTTGTTGAAATTTAAACATAAAAACAAATGAAATTGCATAGCTTAAAAATCCAACTGCCAACGCAATTGTAATAGGAATAGCAAACGGAGAATAGGTAAGACACGCCAAGAAAGCCATACTGACAAAAAGCCCAATGACATAATATAACTCATTTAAATATTCTCTTTGTTTAGCGGAAAACTGCCGTTTACAACGTGTGAGCTCTCGCTCTAAAAATTGTATTTCAGTCTGCGGAGGAGACTCAAGCGCATGAAGTGCTTTAATGTCTGCCTCATACCTTGCGACCATGAGCTGATGAGTATCTTTAAGCTCCGTATTGCGCCATGTGATAAGACCAATATAAAGCAAACGAAACCAAGCGGTTAATATAGGACCAAATGCGCCAAGATTGCCCTCTCCCGTGATCCACAAGAAAGCAATCAAATTTGAAGCAATGGATAAAAAATCATCGAGTAATCCGAATTTTCTTGCTTCAAATTGCATTTTAAACTGATCAAGAAAAGAAACTTTTTCACGGCTGTTTCTTGTTAACCAAGGGCTTAATAAGCTATTTTTTGTCATTAAAAACAGCTCAATCATCAAATGCATTGATAATGAGACATAACTTAAAGAACCTAACCATGGTGCAAACGAATCAAGTGTCAAACACATCTCATTACGACCGGAAAATGAGAGTGGTAATAGCAAAATAAAATTTAACAGTAATTGTCTGGTCCAGCCCCAATAGGCACGCTGGCGATCGAGCAATGTAATTGTTTTTTTCAAGCCGCTCATTTTTCCAGAAAAAAATGGGACATGGTATGGCACAGTAGGTTTTGATTTTAATTTAAGCAAATCCAAACACATAGATGCTTCTTCTCGCCATTTTTTTGCGCCATCAAATCGAAACTCATAATCATCCAATTCGGCTTGGGCAGAAAAAAGAAAGTGGGCGCGACGGAGTGCTTTAGGATTAGCTGCAATGCTGGGACGTCTTATTTCGCGAGAGCATGCGTCCACCAACTCACGGAGTGTAACGCGATGACGAAACGCCTCAAACAACAACGCTCTGGGAACCTGATGATTCGGATCCCAGAGCATTAAAAAGTCGTCCGCTTCCTGACTAAGCAGGCTAAGCGTTCGACTTTCGAAAAGCTCGGAAAACATTATATTTTCTCATCAAAACGATATAAAATGTTTTCATATTGTACATTGAATTCTTTCATTTGACAATATGGGTTAACTGTAACTCCATTAATCTAAAAGACCAAGTGCTTTAACAGCATCACGCTCACTTCGAAGTTCTGCTAAACCAAGGGCAAATTTTTCCTGTGAGTAAGTGTTCATCGCGACCCCCTCAACAACACGAATCAAACCTTGTTCACATCGACATGGAAAAGAAAACATTAATCCTGCGTCCACACCATATTGCCCATTTGAAGTAAGACCCATTGAAAATGATTCATGTGCTTTTGTATCTGTTATGAGATGATGCACGCCCTGAATAATTGCATTTGCAGCCGATGCAGCACTTGATGAACCTCTTGCTTTAATCACCGCAGCACCACGCTGTTGAATCATTGGCACAAAAACATTTTTTAACCAAGCGTCATCCTGAATTACTTTTGCAGCAGAAACGCCATTAATTTTGGCATGATAAAAATCAGGATATTGCGTAGACGAGTGATTTCCCCAAATGGTCATCTCGCTCACAGCAGTCACATCAACGCCAGCTTTGATAGCAAGCTGTGTGCGCGCGCGCAACTCGTCTAACATGGTCATTGAAAAAAATCGGTCATCAGGAATATCTTTGGCATGATGCTTAGCAATTAAAGCATTGGTGTTGCATGGATTACCCACAACAAATATGCGAACGTCATCAGCGGCATTGTCGTTAATTGCACGACCTTGTTCAGTAAAAATAGCGCCGTTAATTTTTAATAAGTCCGAGCGCTCCATGCCTTGTTTTCTTGGAACAGAACCCACAAGCAGCGCATAATTCACACCATCCATGGCTTCATTCAAAGAAGAGGTGCAAAAAATGCGTTTTAAACGAGGAAAAGCACAGTCTTCTAATTCCATTGCAACCCCTTCCAAAGCGGGTAGGCTTTGTGGAAGCTCCAACAAATTGAGCTCGATATCTGTATTTTCGCCAAATAACTGACCTGATGCGATTCTAAATAATAAAGCATATCCAATTTGACCCGCTGCACCTGTTACAACCACCCTCACTCGTTTTTGCATAATATTTCCCCTTTTATTCTTGGTTCATGATAACATGTCGACCATGTTACCATTATCACTTTATATTCACATCCCCTGGTGTATTCAAAAATGCCCCTATTGTGATTTTAACTCCCACAAATCTCCGGATATCTTACCAGAGAATGCCTATGTTCAATCGCTTTTAACTGATTTAGATGACGATCTCAAAAAAACACCCAACCGACACATTTCATCAATTTTCATTGGCGGTGGAACACCCAGTTTATTGAGTGCAAAGGCCTACGAACAACTTTTTAACGGCCTTACCCAGCGCCTATCTTTTTCAGATACAATAGAAATTACCCTCGAAGCAAATCCAGGCACTGTAGATTATGCTCGATTTCGCGATTATCGTACACTTGGCATCAATCGCTTATCTATTGGCATTCAAAGTTTCGATAAAAACCATTTAAAAACATTGGGAAGAATTCATGATGACCAGGATGCGCATCGCGCCATTCAAAAAGCCCGTGATGCAGGATTTGATAACCTTAACCTTGATTTAATGCATGGCTTGCCTCATCAATCCGTGAGTGAAGGTCTGTCTGATTTGGATATTGCCTTAAGCTATAAACCAGAGCATCTTTCTTGGTACCAGCTCACCATTGAACCCAACACCGTCTTTCATAAACAAAGACCCCCGCTTCCTTCAGAAGATTATCTGGAAGCACTTGAAAAAGAGGGCTTTCTGCGCTTAAAAAGTCATGGATATGAGCGATATGAAATCTCTGCATTTTCTCATCACAATAAATACTCAAACCACAACTTAAATTATTGGCTATTTGGTGATTACCTTGGCATTGGGGCTGGCGCTCATGGAAAAATATCATCTGCGGACGGCAAACACATCCTACGAACACGCAAACATCGCATGCCTAAAGACTACTTAGCAAAACAAGAAAAATATGCAGGTACTGACACCCTGGATGAAGACGATAAGTGCTTTGAGTTTATGTTAAATGCAACTCGACTGGAACAAGCCATTCCTTATGAACTTTTTTATGAGCGAACGGGTCTTCCAATAGAGGAGATAATGCCCTTATTCATTATCGCTGAGACAAAAGGCCTGCTTTATCTCAGCGACACCCATTGGCAAGTCACACCGCTGGGGCGGCGCTTCACCAACGATTTACAGGAGATTTTTCTGTTACTTAAATAATTTAATCATCGGCAACACATGGCTAATTAAACCAAAAAACTGCATGACATAAATAATCAAGACGATCAAAACAACAATATTTAACAGGCTACTAATAATCCCAGGCATTGGAATGAATGCATTAACAAGCCATAAAACCAGACCAAAACCAACAATTACTGCTAACAAATTGAATAATTCACTCATCATCATCCTTAGTTTTAAAGTGTATATCCAGTATATACAGCAATACGCCACTTCACAAACCCCTCATTTTCTGAGATAATATACCTATATATTTGGAGGGTTTATGTTCACAACGCTCATGGCTTTACTTGGTATTCTTGGCGCATATCTAATGGGCTCTGTCTGTTCTGCTGTGATTGTTTCTCAATTATTTAACTTGCCCGACCCCCGTCTTGAAGGCTCAAAAAATCCTGGCGCAACCAATATATTACGGCTAGCAGGTCCTAAATATGCAGCCCTTGTGCTGGTTTGTGACATGCTCAAAGGCACCCTACCTGTTTGTTTTGCAAGCTATTTTACATCAAGCACGCCAATCCTTGCTCTAACTTGCCTCGCGGCAGTTCTTGGCCACATTTACCCTGTTTTTTTTAATTTCAAAGGTGGTAAAGGGGTTGCAACCGCACTTGGCGCCCTTATAGGGTTTCATCCGGTTGCAGGAATTGCTGTGCTTTTAACCTGGATCATGATCGCTTATTTTAGTCGCTATTCATCCCTGGCCTCTATGCTTGCAATTATACTTGCGCCCTTCTATTGCATGGTTGACATCACCACGATAGCAGCGTTTTTACCGATATTTTTTATCACTGCAATTATTCTATTTCAGCATAAAAACAACATCATGCGCCTGTTTAATGGTGAAGAACCTAAAATCAGTATCTAAACAATATCTAACACCATACTTCCAATTAATCATCAGTGTTAATTGAAAACCTCAAAAGAAATCGTATATCAGGTGAGATTTCTTGCTCATAGTGCCATTGATTTATAGTACCGCTCAGATGACTTGATGACCGATTAAGCGCACTAAACTCGCTACGCTCAAACAAAGCGCGCTTACCTGTTCACCAAGTCATCTGAGCGGTACTATACTCTTGTGTGTCATGGGCCTGCTATTGTGTAGAAAAAAAACAAGCATTGCTGAAGAAAAAGACAATCCAGTTAATAAATAAAACACGGCATTGTAATCTAAGGTCAAACTCACAATGAGGCCGGTTATACTCGGCGCTAAAAATCCAGACAGGGCAAAAAAGGTATTCATCATGCCGAGTGCTGTGCCCGCACGTTCTTTGGCTAAATCAACATTGACAGCATAAAAACAAGCCCCCGTACTCATTGAAAAACCAATGGCCAATGATAAAAAAAACATAACCGTATTTAGATCAGTTAAAAAGATCACGGGAATCACGCATGCGCTTGAGAGTAGCTGCGAAAAAAAGATAGGATAAGTGCGTGATAGTCGCAAGTTTTTTGTTTTTTTAAAAATTGCATCGGATATAAAACCAACAGCCCACATCATTCCGCCTGCGAACAACCAGGGAAGCATAGAATAAATACCCACTTGAGTTAAATTTAAATGAAATTTAGTGCTTAAGTAGGTTGGTAACCAAGTCATAAAAAAGAACAAATAAAAGCCATAAACAAAAAAAGCCCAGTTATTTGCTAATAGGGTTCGATTAAAAAACAGGACTTTCCACAGAGATTTATCTTCTTGTACTCCGGACTGAATGCTCGATTTTTGTTGAATGAGGTTAAGTTCTATTGGGTTGATATATCGCGATTGAGATGGTCGATCATCAAATAGCATCCACCAAATTGGGATCCAAATGAGAGCCAGTAGGGTTAAGATGAAATAAGCGCCACGCCATGTAAATAAGAGCACAAGTTGAGATGCAATTGGGCCAGAAATAGCCAAAGAAAGAGGAACCGAAATTAAGGCAAAAGATAATGCTCTTGCGCGTTCATGCTCGGGGAGCCAGTCACTGATTGTGCGTGAAACCGAAGGAAAACTTGGGCCTTCAGCAACGCCTAAGAGGATGCGTGAAATAAACACCATCATAAACCCAGAAGCCAAGCCTGTTAATAAGGTTGCCACGCTCCAAAGAAAAATAGAGAGCGTGAGGGTTCGTTTTGCGCCATAATGATCAGCTGCCATTCCCCCTAGTACAGTCGTCAGTGCATATCCAATCCCAAACGCACCTAAAATAAACCCCGTGTTACTTTCAGATAAATGAAACTCATGGGCGATACTTTGTATTGCATAAGAAATGGAAGCGCGGTCAATATAATTGACCACCGAAATAAGAAACAGGAGTCCAACAATAACCCATCTAAAATGGGATGTTCTGATTGTCATGAATGAAACTCCTTTTCGTTCAGTATAGGTAACTACCTAACATATCATCCCGGGGACAGCGAGTGATCCCCGAATAAGGCACAGAGCCTCAGCACAGGAGGTCCCTCGCTGTGCTCGGAAAGACGTGGGGAGTTACACATAACTTAATTACTCTGGGTAAGTATAGTACCTTTTGCTTGGATAGGCTAATTCAAATAACTTCGGATTAACCTTAAAACAGCTCCTAAGCAACCACCATTGGCCAGCGTGCGCGCACTTCGATGGCGGTTGTTGCATCATATTCACCCTGTGCTAGATGTAAATATCCTGCATATGCGATCATTGCGCCATTGTCCGTGCAAAACGCATGAGAGGGAAAATATACTGCCCCTGAACGATTTTTCATTAACGTAGAAAAAGCCTCTCGTAAAGCTCTATTAGCGCCAACACCACCTGCCACCACCAATTGTTTATGCCCTGTAATATCCAGTGCACGCTGACATTTAACAAGCAGGGTTTCAACCACGGCATCCTGAAATGCGCGCGCAATCGCTTGGCGGTCAGCCTCTTGTTGATTGCTTTTATTCCACGCCATGAGGGCATGTGTTTTAAGTCCGCTAAAACTTAAATTCAGGCCGGGCCTATCCAGCATAGGCCGAGGAAAAGGCGGTTGATGAAAGTCAGATTCCGTAACGGTATCGGCCAACGCTGCCAGTAAAGGCCCGCCTGGATACGCCAATCCCATGAGTTTTGCAGTTTTGTCAAAGGCTTCACCGACTGCATCGTCAAGCGTTTCACCGAGTAATCGATAATCGCCTAATGCGCGCGCTTCAATTAATTGCGTATGCCCCCCAGACACCAGCAGTGCCGTAAAGGGAAATGTAAGCGTAGGGTCTTCTAACTGCGCAGCTAAAATATGGGCTTCAAGGTGATGAACAGCAATGGCTTTAATGTTTAACGCAAAAGCTAAACTTTTAGCAAAGGATGCGCCAACCAATAAAGCGCCAATAAGACCTGGGCCAGCAGTATAAGCAATTGCATCCAGCTGATGCTTATCAATCCCTGCTTGAGAAAGAACTTCATCAACCAGAGGGATAATACATTTGACGTGGTCGCGTGATGCAAGCTCAGGTACTACCCCACCAAAACGGCGATGCGTTAATATTTGAGAATAGAGCGCCTGCCCTATTAATCCATGAGCTCCACTATAGAGCGCAACCCCAGTTTCATCACACGACGACTCAATTCCAAGCACTAACATTTAGCTGCAGTCCTCACAAACTAAGGGGATGGACTCAAGCTTGGCGCAGGATTGTCTTGAAATTCAATGTTTCTTGTCTTGAACTCTTTTAAGAAAGAAGCATTGTTCAACACGGCTTGTAGTTGCTGTGACGAAATATCTGCACCAGATGTTGACTTAAACGCAGTAAAATCGGCATTTTGTGTCGCGTATTCTTGTTCAACTAACTCACGTTTCACCATTAACGTCACAAGTGCTTTTTCAGCTGGACTTAATATAGTAGACAACTCAATTTTACTAAAGTTAAGTTGTCCATTTGCACACGTAACCATTTGATCAAGCGACTCATCTATTTTGATAATATCGGTTTCATTAAATTTAACACTTGGCCTTGTAAGCCAATCAATCAGAGGTGTAAAAATATAATTCACGGCCAAATGCGTTGGATCCATTCCTAACTTAGTCAACTCCGCATTCAGTGCATAAGCAATATGTAACATCAACGAAATCAACGCCATTAAAACTGCATTGGGTTGGTCATAACCGGCGACCTCTCGATCAGCTATCTCATCGACTTTTCGCCATTCTTGCGTGGCCTTTTCTTTATAGTGATGAACAATACTTTCTTGTTTGCTGGCACGAAGATTCGCAAGTGCTGTCATCTCATCTTCCATAATTTTCTTACGAGCGTCTTGCATCGTCTTTTTATATTGATCGAGCGCAGTTATCGCGTCTTGGTTTAATTTATTTGGATCAGCCATGGTTATTTCTCCGCTTCATCACTAAAATGTATGTAGTAAAAACCCTTTGTCTTATTATAACACAATACTTGAGGCGGCGCATCCCAGTCACTTAAAATATATTGTTGATAAAGTCCATCACGTTCTTGATGCGTGATAAGACCCGGTTGATGCGTATGGCCATGCACAACCGTACAAACACCCCATTGTTTCATGTGACGCACAAGCACTGAAGGCACCGTTTGCATATTAAGTACGAGGGTATAAGGCTTATTTTCACTGTGAGCACGCACCCGCGCCACAATGTTGAGTCGCCAAGACTTGTTTAAGCATAAAAACAAACCATTAAACAAACGATTACGTGTAAGCCTGCGAAACCACTGATGCGCCTTGTCTTTTGTGCAATATCGATCACCGTGCACCAATAAAATGCGCTCAGACCCAAACGTAATGACATAAGGCTCTCTTAAATACTGCATCTTCGCCCGGTGGGCAAACGTTTTTCCTACCAAAAAGTCCCGGTTTCCCGGCATAAAATAAACCTGAACACCTTGGGACGCTAAAAAAATCAATTCATCTGCAATGGATAAAGACCAAGTATCCAGTGTATCGTCACCGGCCCATGCATGAAAAAAATCTCCTAAAATATAAACAACGCGCGTATGGGTTGACGCCCATTGAACAAATGCTTTAAAACGCGCTGAAATATCAGGTTCGCTAGGGTTTAAATGCAAATCCGAAATAAAAACCGCATCGATCATAACGGCTCAATTTTGATCTGATCATCCTGAAGAAAAATTTGACACGGAACATGACACGGTTCTGTTGCTTCACGCAGTTGATAAAACCCAGCAATCGCGAGCATTTCAGCATCCAAGGACTGACAAAAAATACGCGCCGCTTTATTCCCAGAAATACCTGCGAGTGCTCGCCCCCGCAAAGCGCCATAGACATGAATATTGCCTTCAGCCAATAATTCCGCACCATGACTCACCGCAGCGGTGATCACCAAGTCACCTTCCTTGCTCACAACTTGTTGACCTGAGCGAACAGGTGTATTGAGTAATTTTGTTTTAATTGTTTTAAGCAACGCTTTATCCTGCGCAGACGATGCATTTAAAACTGCAAGTCCTTCTTCCCTTGCATAAGCATTAAGGCCTGCATGATGACTTTGAATGGCAACCGGAAGAAAACCATGCTTTCTCGCAAGCGTGCATAGCAAAGGCAAGTCCAATTGTTCTCCCTCAAGGCCCGTACAATCCAAAACAATGGGTGTATTATCAAACAAACCCGGTGCCTTTGACACAAGAGCTGAAAAATTATTATTGAAGGACGCGCTGTCTGGATCTGTGATTTGTAATACCGTAAATGTATAGAGGCGGCCCTTTAATTTAAATGCTTGTGATTTCAATGTATTATCACTCATAACGCTAATATCCATCCTCATGATTTTTGTTTATACTAGCACGCAGAAATTAATAACAGAAGGTTATCATCATGGGGAAATTGTGGTTAAAGAATTATGAACAAGGGGTTGCCCATGAAATTAACCTGAATGAATACGGATCCCTTATAGAATTATTCAATACTTCCTGTGTTAAACACAAAGAAAAAATAGCCTATTCCAACATGGGAACGGACCTTACGTATGCTGAGCTTGATCGACTCAGCATGAACTTTGCCCAATACCTTCATCATCTAGGCCTTAAAAAAGGGACGCGTGTCGCCATCATGCTTCCTAATTTATTACAATATCCCATCGCTCTTTTGGGTATTTTACGTGCAGGGTGTGTTGTGGTGAACACCAACCCGCTCTATACCAGCGATGAGGTCACTTATCAGTTAAAAGATGCCGGCGCACAAGCCATTGTTGTGCTTGCTAACTTTGCACAAACCTTAGAAAAATCACTGCCTCAATTACCGCAGCTTAAACATATTATCATTACCGAACTCGGCGATGCTTTTCCACCCATAAAAAAACTCATTGTGAATGCAGTTGTGAAATACATCAAGCGCATGGTTCCCGCATATAAAATTAAGAACAGCATTCCTTTTCAAGAAACATTACAACAATTACCTATAAAAAAACCATATATCCCAAAGCTTAACCACGACGACATTGCCTTTCTTCAATATACGGGAGGCACCACGGGTATTTCAAAGGGCGCTGTTCTTACGCACGCCAATTTACTTGCCAATATCTTACAAGCTCGCGCATGGCTTTCGCCCCTCAACTTAAATGAAAACGATATTATTGTAACCGCCCTACCCCTTTATCATATTTTTTCTTTAACGGCGAATTGCCTTACCTTTTTAAGCCTTGGTTCAAAAAATATTTTAATTACAAATCCTCGAGACATGCCCCGATTTATTCATGATATTAAAAAATCAAACTTCACCGTCATTACAGGCGTTAATACGCTATTTAATGCATTGCTCAATCATCCTCTGTCTAAAACAATTGATTTTTCACATCTTAAATTTGCGTTGTCTGGCGGCATGGCCTTACAAAAAAGTGTAGCCATGGCTTGGGAAGACAGAACACAATCAAAAGTACTGGAAGCTTATGGTCTAACAGAAACAAGCCCCGCGATCACCATCAACCCACTGTCTCTTGAACATTATAATGGCAGCATTGGTCTCCCGCTGCCCTCCACAGACATCTCGATACGAGACGATAATGGTCATGAATGTGCACCAGGTGAATCGGGTGAACTCTGTGTTAAAGGTCCGCAAGTTATGCCAGGCTATTGGCAGCGCGAAGATGAAACCGCACTTGTCTTTTGGGATGATGGTTTTCTTCGCACAGGTGACATTGCCAAAATGGATGAACAGGGCTTTTTTTATCTGGTTGATCGAAAAAAAGATATGATCCTTGTCTCAGGATTCAATGTGTACCCCAATGAAATTGAACAGGTCATTGGACTCATGCCCGGCGTGCTTGAAGTGGGTGTGGTCGGCGTAAATGAAACCGAAACAAGTCCTAACGAAAAAGTAAAGGCGTGTATCGTAAAGCGTGATCCTGAATTAACTGCAGAGCAAGTGATTGCGTACTGCAGAGAACACCTTACTGCGTATAAAGTGCCTAAAATTATTTCCTTCCATAACGAGCTTCCTAAAACAAATGTTGGCAAAATATTGCGCCGTGAGTTAAAATCGCTATAATTTTGCATAAACTTAACCCAAAGAGGATACTATGAATAAAATATTGACATCCGCAGTTGCCCTAAGTATGGTGCTTTTCGCATCCGCTGGATTTGCGGGCCCAAAATTACTTATCACCCATAACACAACAGATTTTGAATCAAATGCCTTTGTTGCTGGCACGATACCATCACAACATCCAACAAAAGCACACAGCGATAACAAAGTTTTTTGGGCTACCGTAAAGCTTGCTTGTTTTGGACATATCACCAATGGTAAATGCCCTGCGCTTATCAAAATGAAAACAGACACAGCAGAACCCTTTGATCTGGGATACGTTGAAATGGATATGGCATCCGGAGTGATCACCCCCAGCGAGCTTCATGCAAATGGCTATACGATGTTGGTTAATGGCATTGGCGAAAGCACGTTGATAAAAGACTAAATTGCACAACAAGTATAAAGGCCGTTTTATCAAACGGCCTTTAATCGCCCTGTAAAATACTGATGTAAAATGCTGGTTACTAACGTTGCATAAGGGATCCCTTCACGTAATGCAAGGGCCTGGGCCTTTTCGACATCTCTTGACGCCATACGAATATTAACCCTTTTTACTTTCGTCCCACTCTCTTTAAACAATTGTGTGTGAAAAGTTGAACCTCTGCGGCTTCATTGTCTATTGACTCATATCCACTCGTTTCTAATGCAGCAATCAATTCATCTTCTTCATGTAAAAATTAGTTTAGTTTTTTCGCTCATTTCACTCCCCTTCATAATACTGTTTATGCAGCAATTCCCGCCATTAAAAAATCTATAGCAAAATAAAGGGTTTTAGGTGCATTTGAAAAAAAGATTTCGTAAACTATGCGCAATAGTTCAGTAAGAACGCCTTCTCCCATTGATGGGAGAAGGTGCCCGACAGGGCGGATGAGGGT
>CANNJI010000025.1 GCA_947504875.1 Legionellaceae bacterium | reverse complement strand
AAGCGAATTAAAAAATGGAATCGCCAATGGAAAATAAATCTTATTGAGGAGAACAACCCTCAGTGGTTAAATCTGGCCAACGGATTGTTTTGAGGGATGGTTTCCCGCCTGCGCGGGAATGACAGAGATTTTTTTGTCATGTACAGAGAAAAATCATACTGGGAGTGGCTCTGTGCTTTACTTCGATAAGTACAATAACCATTGCCGGTGGTCCGCCACCCGCCTGCAACGGCATCCCCATATCAGAATGTAGAAATTCAGCCCAAAATAGTACTGCGTGTGATGGATATTATTCCCTAGGAGGATGGCAATGTTATTGGGAAGACGATGGCACTGGGCAGCCTGAATGTAATGAAACTACTACGAAGTGCACCCTCCCAAGCACCCCAGGTATATTAAAGGATCTACCGCTACCGCCGCCTGTTGTTATTGACGCCACGCCTGCTGTGCCAAAGCCAATACAGAAAAAATAAGGGGGTGGTGACACACCCCAATAGCATGTGAACTCAATCTAAAATAACTCCGTTGGTTGCCATCCGTGTGTATGCTTCGAGCCGCAAATATTCACCCCCCCGCTACGCTACCAAATTAAGGTACTGTGCGCTGTCATTCAGTTCATCAATGTCAGAACGCTTTTGAAAAAAGTCATTCAGTTCATCGGGAGTAAACGCCTGTTCTATCTTTAAAAGAGAACTCGGAAAAAGCTTTATCCATTGGCAAGATAGCACCGAAATAATTGCAGCAGTCATTTGAAGGGCTAAAACAGAGATGCATATATCTGACGTTATCATGAAGGCTATTGCAGCAGAGGCCACCGAAAGCGTTAACATGATGCTCAGCATTGCAATGATCTGTATCCACAGGTCTAAATTTTCTACATCTTTTATCGCCTGATCGAATAATTTCTCCATACTAAGAAGAGACTCAGGATGGAACTTGGTTAAATAGATGGAGGAATAAGAGAAAGACAAAGCCCCAGGATGCTTGTAAGCCGCCTTATTTAATTGTTCAATACTCTTTTTACATTGACTTAACAGACTGCTTACGCGTATCTTTTCTTCCTCATCTGTAATTGCTGGAATAGCTTCTGTCACTTCATTGACTACCCGGATACATTCAATAATCAATGCTCTTTTTTTTCTTAATAAATGAGATTTATTTAACATGGTCAGTATTTTCCTAAAAAAAATTCATATCGCTCACCCATGCTATATTTAGTTTCTTAAGGATATATTAAAAAGAAGAGTACTTCCGTAGGCAAATTCAAATATAGTTGATAGAAATCATTTAAGCCACCTTCGCGGCATATTTAATAAATGAAACACCTGACATTATATTCTCATGAGGCGGTAACACCGGGGCCTCGCCTTCGCATTGAACAGAAATTGATCTTAGTGTAAAATACAAGACTTGAAATTATCACGTTTTACCTGCGCCCAGTGAGTTAGAGGATTATTACATGAATTTAAAAGAGCTAATTGAGCTTGCTACTTCCAAGCCCAGCGTATTCAACATCCATGAATTGATACTAAAGCGCTATTGGCGCTTAGAGAAGCGTTTCTATTGTGCTGGAATTGTCTATACTCAAAGCGCCTGTACTGATCCCGTCGAATTACGTGAATACCTAGAGCAAAATCAAGATATTAAGACTAGAACAACACCTAGCAACCTTCATTACTGGGTAATAATAAACCATTTGTTTCCATTGTTGTCCCATGACTTCTTTTTAACTATAGCTGATAAATTAGAAATTGATTTATTTAATAGACTTATTTTAGCTATTTTAACAAAGAAAACTGAACTGATTGGCGTTGACATGATGAGCGGCCTTAGTCAAGAAGTATTTATTGACCTCATAAAAAAGAATAACTTTTTTATCTTAACATTAGCAGCCGAACTGAAACATGATGAAATCATTAAATCTATGTTATGCGTAGCGCGTCAAGATCTCAGTATTAAGAATAAGCTAACAATGAATCCAACAGGCCCACTACACAAGTATATCCTTGGAATATTTACAGACAATAATATTGAGATGATATCCTTCATCAACGCTCAATTGAATAGAGAGGAATATCATTCTCTTTTAAAACACGGAAATTGGATTTGTTTAAGATATGCTCATCGAGAACTTAAAGATCAAGTGTTAAAGGCATTGAGTCCGAGCGACAGAATAGCTGCGATACAAGCAAGTAATTTTTCAATTTATCGACATTCTGCATCAACTGGAAACTTACAGCAAATGCACTATTGCGAATTACAGGTTCCAGATCAGCGAATCGACATGATAGAAAAGGCTAGATTCGAATCTTTTCGTCACGCTGCATCGCATATGCATTTTGCTGTTGTCGAGCATTTATTAACGCTTGTAAGGACTGCCTATCCTCAGAAGTTCAAGCCAATGGTGGATTCACTCTCCCAGAATACTAAAGGCGAAAAAAGCACCGATCAAAAAGTTCATATAATGAGACAGTCCAGGACCTCGATGAAGCAAGCACCTGAAGATTTACTCGAATTCCTTTTTAATACTTCTGGTGAGAACAATGAATATATTCAAAGATATGATGCCTTCCTTGAAAAGAAGCAAGTCTCACCACCGCAAAAGATAGCGCATGTGATTGGTAATGAAGACGATGACCTATTAATGGAGCAATTTCGTGAATATTGGGCTAGCACGATAAGTACTGATGCTATTGACATGAGCGTTACACCCATTGAACCTGATGAAGCGGCTCCCATGTTAACAACGTTATTCGAGCCAATAATGGATGAGGATCTCGGTAGCGCGATAAATCGTGATACTGTTGATATGACGGTTACTCCATCAGACGATTCCACATCAGATTCTACAGCTAAAATAAAGATGCCCATTGCACCTAAGTACATCTCATCTTTGCTTGAGCTTACTACTTTTTACGCTCAACAACAGGAGAGCGGTAACAACAAAAAAAGAAAGACGGATGCACTTTCTGGTGATTTAAAAACGACTCAACTGATTAGGATAAAAGCATTTGATGGCCTTAGTTCTTCTAGCCGAGCCCCTCAATTAAGGGAGATGCATGATGAGGTCATGAACTTAGCATTATATGGAGCAACATCAAAATCAGCGCTTTCTTCAAAAGATACTTGCTATTTTTTGATGGCGGGTCGCCTTCAAGAGGCACTTGTTCCTGCTCTTGACATCACCTCAAATACACGCTGTGTGATTGTGCTGAATCAACAGGAATATGCCAAGCTGAGTCAATTCGGAGCTCTCGCCTCCAGGTATGATTTTTTGGTGATACAACGTTTTAATAAATCGATTGATGGCCGTGAGGTATGTTTATCCAGTCTTACCATGCGAAGACGAGCTGCATTGCATGCAGCTTATGTGCTAGAGCTATCAGACATGATCATGATGGATGATAATATTGAGTCATTTCATTCATCCTCAGATGAAGGGTCAGCATGTAATGCGGACACTGTATACTCTAGCCTTCAAACCCTGCAAAAAATCGATGGTGAACCTATCCTTTCAGTTCCAACCTTGATCAATAATTTTCAAAAGGATGTTGCCGATGGACAATTAGGCTGTAAGCTCTTTATGATTAACATTGACTTCTTGAAAAGGGAATTAAGGGATAGTAGCACTTTATTAGCACTATTTCCCCTCAATGAAAAAGCATGGGGAGAAGATTATTTTATGCAAATCGTTTCTCATCTATTGCTTAAAGATAAAGAGCCGCACCAAAAAGGCTTTCAGATTGTTAATCCAGAACAAATGCAAATCACGCGCTCAAGAAGTCATATAAATGCATGTAGAAAACAAGGCATACAAGCTGCACCATTGCCCGACCCATCCGACTCATGTCGTGCGTTATTTGGAAATGAGCCTGCACTAGCCCTCCACAAGGAGGCTATTAAACACTTTAATCGTTTAATATCCGAACAAGTAGAAGGTTATCAATGGAGTGAAGACCATCGCAGGAAATATAATTTTGCTGCTGTCAATGCGAAAAAGTTAGGGTATGCCGCTCTAGCACCTTTGCGCGCAAGTCAATTGCCTTTTAATGAGCAACTCATCCTTAATTTAAAACAATTTTTAGATCGAATGAAATTAATTGAAGGAGGATCCTTTCATTTATATCCACATCAAACAGAGGCTGTTTCGTTTGTCATCGATAAGATGACAAAATCATCTGAAAAAAGAAAAAGGCAGGACCAACTGACTTTTGATGTTGCTACCGGTGCAGGTAAAACATTGATAGAAGCCATTCTTGCGTTTCAAGCTTTTTTAGCGAGCAATACACAGCATGTGGTTTTGATTTGCCCTACCATACAATTGGTTCGTCAAACACGTGACGCATTGTTAAGTTATGCAAAACACATTCTAACAGAAGAAGAGGCTCAGATGACTTGCCCTCGGATTTTGGCGATTTGTGCAGGAGAAATATCACAACAAATGCTCGATAGAAATGAACATCTTTTTTCCCCTCATATTTTTGTGATGTGTGTTGACAGTTTTCAACAGCTGCTGATTGCTCAATCTCAGAGCATTGGTAAATTCGGGTATATTATTTATGATGAATCTCATTTAGTTGAACGACCTAGCCATACAGCAACCATTGCCGATAAAAAACCAGGCGTATTAAGTGTTTGTTTTTCTGCAACACCGGAAGACAATCATTCAAGCCGCTATATTTATACGCGTGAAGAGGGTATTCAAAATGGCATATTAACGCCGCTCTGGGTTGATGACTCTATTTTATCGACTGCTGTGTTAGCCGAACATAAGAATTTAATCAAGCTATTAAAGACGCATCGACATCCGAGTGATAATCTTTTTTTGCAAGAGCATAAAGGCATTATCTATATTAGTTCAATAGCTGTAGCGAACGCTTTGGCTGAAACAATAACGCAAAATTGCCCAGACTTTCCAGTGTTTGAAGTTCACTCACGTCAAGCGGAAAAAACAATCGTGGAACAATTTAAAGCAGCAGGCAAGGGGGTTGCAATTGCAATTCGTATGTTGGTGGAAGGATTTGATGAGGCGACAGTTGATTTTGCGATCATAGCTAAAACGGTTGGCCGAGACAGTCTTATTCAAATCATTGGTCGATTACTGCGAAAAAACACTGAAAATCCCACTAAAATTGGTCTCGCCATTCTGACCAACGAGCTCAATAGAGATGGGTTTTTTCGGCGTGAAAAGACATGTTTTCCTTCTGAGGGCTTTCGCCCCACAAGCTATACCAGTGCGAGGAATACTTTAGTCCAATCACAGGTCAAATCGCCGCAACAGTGGACTTTTTTGGGTAAAAAAACACCTGCCCCGACAGCGTTACGGATCGATATGTCAAATCAAAAACATCTTTGAATTGAACGCCTCATCACCTGTGATGAGGCGTTCAATCACTCATAACGGACAGCAATAATCTCATATTCAACCAAACCGCCGGGCGTTTGTATCGCAACCGTATCGTCTAGGAATTTTCCAATGAGTCCTCGGCCGATGGGAGAACTGTAAGAAATTTTATTAAGCTTAATATTGGCCTCATCCTCACCGACTATTTTATAAGTCAGTTCTGTGCCCATTTGTACATGATGTAAATCAACCGTTGCTCCAAAAATAATCTTTCCTTCATTCGTCATTTTTTTAACATCAATCACTTGTGCATTCGACACTTTGCCTTCCAGTTCTTGAATGCGACCTTCTGCAAAACTTTGTTGATCACGTGCAGCATGATATTCAGCATTTTCTTTTAAATCACCGTGCGCACGTGCTGTTGCAATTGACTCAACAATCCGTGGGCGCTCAACCGTTTTTAAGTGTTTTAACTCTTCCGTCAACAGAGCAAAACCTTCAGGCGTCATTGGAAATTTACTTTGCATTTTATTTAAACCTCATTTTTTCTAATATCGATAATACTCGGGCTTATAAGGCCCTTGAACCTTAACACGAAGATATTCAGCCTGCGATTCTGTCAAGACGGTTAATTTTGAACCGACTCTGTCCAAATGCAAACGCGCGACCTTCTCATCCAATAGTTTAGGTAAAACATAAACATGATGAGCGTAAGATTTTCCTTCTAAAAATAACTCTATTTGCGCCAAGACCTGATTAGTAAAAGACGCGGACATTACAAAACTCGGATGGCCAGTTGCACATCCTAAATTAACCAATCGTCCTTCTGCAAGCAATGTAAGTCTTTTTCCATCAGGAAAAATTACTTGATCTACTTGTGGTTTGACGTTATCCCAAGGATATTGTCGAAGACTTTGAACATCTATTTCAGAATCAAAGTGCCCAATATTACATAAAATCACTTGGTTTTTCATGCGTTGCATATGCTCATGCGTCACCACATGATAATTCCCTGTCGCCGTGACAACAATATCAATCATTTCTGCAACATCATCCAACAGCACAACGCGGTATCCTTCCATCGCAGCTTGCAACGCACAGATAGGGTCTATTTCAGTGATCCAAACCGTAGCACCTTGGCCGCGCAAAGCTTGCGCACACCCTTTACCAACATCACCGAATCCCAAAATGAGCACAACCTTGCCCGCAATCATGACATCCGTAGCACGCTTAATGCCATCTAATAATGACTCTCGACATCCGTATAAATTATCAAACTTTGATTTTGTAACCGAATTATTCACATTAATGGCTGGAACTTTAAGCTCACCCTGTTTTTCCATCTCATAAAGGCGCATAACCCCCGTGGTCGTTTCCTCAGAAACACCATAAATACCCTCAAGGAGATGAGGATATTGCTCGTGAACGATTTGCGTTAAATCACCCCCATCATCCAACAATAAATTAGGAACCCAACCCGAAGGCCCTTCTATCGTTTGCCGAACACACCACCAGTAATCCGCTTCCGATTCTTCCTTCCACGCAAATACAGGGATCCCTGCTGCAGCAATGGCTGCAGCAGCATGATCTTGTGTTGAAAAAATATTACAAGACGACCAACGCACTTGGGCCCCCAGCGCACACAACGTTTCAATTAAAACTGCTGTTTGAATTGTCATGTGCAAACAGCCCGCAATGCGGGCACCTTGGAGTGGCTTTTCATTTGAAAATTCAGCACGTAACGCCATCAAGCCCGGCATTTCGACCTCAGCCATGGCCATTTCCTTTCGGCCCCACAGCGCTAAATTAATATCTGCCACTTTATAGTCTGTGCTTAACGATCCGTCGTTAGAAACCATCATGGAACTCACTCCTGATTATAATGCACTGCGTAAAGCGTCTACTTTATCGAGTCGCTCCCATGGAACATCATCTCGGCCATAATGTCCCAGTGTTGCTGTTTTACGATAGATTGGTCTTAACAAGTCATGATGACTAATAATACCCTGTGGCGTCAAATCAAAATGCGTCGTAATCAAATCAATCATGGTTTGATCGTTTAATCGGCCTGTGCCAAACGTTTCAATATGAATAGACGTTGGTTCAGCAACCCCAATCGCATACGAAACTTGAAGTTCACACTTATCAGCAAGACCCGCAGCCACCAGGTTTTTAGCAACATGCCGAGCAGCATATGCACCAGAGCGATCGACCTTAGAGGGATCTTTTCCTGAAAAACATCCGCCCCCATGTCGCGCCATACCGCCGTAAGTATCAACGATAATTTTACGCCCCGTTAGCCCGCAATCACCCAGTGGACCACCAATCACAAATCGACCTGTAGGATTAATAAAATAACGCGTTTGTGCCGTTAACCACTCTTTAGGAAGAACCGGTCGAATAATTTCTTCACGAACCGCTTCAACCAGATCCTTTTGAGAAATATCAGGTGCATGTTGTGTCGAGAATACAACTGTATTGACCGATACTGGCTTGTCATTTTCATAATTTAAGGTCAGCTGACATTTCGCATCAGGACGAAGCCACGCCAACACACCCTCTTTTCTTAATTTTGCCTGGCGCGCCATTAAACGGTGCGAGTAAGCAATCGGTGCGGGCATAAAAACATCTGTTTCACGACTGGCATATCCAAACATCAAGCCTTGATCCCCTGCGCCTAAGGTCTTTAACGTTTGGTTATCAACCCCTTGAGCAATATCCGAAGATTGCTTGCCAATAGCAGACAATACGGCACAAGACTCCCAATCAAATCCCATCGCAGAACTGTTATAGCCAATATCTCGAATCACACCACGGGCAATTTCTTCAACATCAACCCAAGCACGCGTGGTAATTTCACCACCGACTAAAACCATGCCTGTTTTTACAAACGTCTCACAAGCAACGCGTGCACGTGGGTCTTGTGCCAGAATAGCGTCTAATATCGCATCTGAAATTTGATCGGCTATTTTATCTGGATGACCTTCAGACACTGACTCTGATGTAAATACATAAGGTGACTTCACACTCAATACTCCTTTATTCATTAAAATTTCATATCCTCAAAAAACTTTTTTACGCCATCAAACCACGAATGTGAACGAGGCGAATGTTTGTGCTTATCATTATCCAATAAATCTTGGAATTGCGTTAGCAACTCTTTCTGTTCACGTGATAAATTAACAGGTGTTTCAATGCCGACACGACACAACAAATCACCCACACCCTGTCCACGAATAGATTTAAGTCCCTTGCTTCTGATCCTAAATGATTTACCTGTTTGGGTTTCAGCAGGTATTTTCAAGGTCACGCGACCTTCAAGCGTTGGCACTTCGATAGAACCACCCAGTGCTGCGGTAATAAAACTAATGGGCACATCACAATGCAAGTCCTGTCCATCACGTTCAAAAATTGCATGTTTTTTGACGTTCACCTGAACATACAAGTCACCTGCTGGACCACCGTGCACACCAGCCTCGCCTTCACCGCTCAACCGGACCCGATCTCCACTGTCAACACCTGCAGGAATTTTTACCGTTAAGGATTTATGCTCTCGCTCTCGACCTTCTCCGTGACACGTTGCACAGGGATCAGACACCACACGACCTTCACCATAACAATGAGGGCATGCTTGCTGGATTGAAAAAAATCCTTGTTGAATACGCACTTGCCCCATTCCCTGACACGTTCCGCACGTTTTGGGTGTTGAGCCTTTTTTAGCACCCGACCCACTGCACGTACGACAAGAAATATGACGTGGCACCGTAATTTCAACAGACTTCCCTTTTGCAGCTTCCTCAAGTGTTAATTCAACATTAAGCTGTAGATCAGACCCGCGCTGTGCTCGGGTTTGGCGCCCACCTGATGGACGTCCACCTGAAAAAATATTTTCAAAAATATCTTCGAAAACATCCCCAAAGCCACCAAAACCACCTGCGCCACCGCCCATATTGCCATCAACACCAGCATGGCCGAATTGGTCATAGGCCGCACGTTTCTTTTTATCTGAAAGAATAGCGTATGCCTTTTGAATTTCTTTAAACTTATCTTCAGCCGCTTTATCATCCGGATTTCTATCAGGATGATGCTTCATGGCAAGTTTTCGATAAGCTTTCTTAATTTCAGCATCATCCGCATCACGCGAGACACCAAGCAATTCATAATAGTCATGCTGTTGCATTAATGATTCACCACAAAAACTTTAAAAAAATAATCCCCGAGCATAACTGCCTCTGGGAACGATTGGAATAAATAATACTAATTTATTTTTTATCATCTTCCTTTTGAACTTCTTCAAACTCAGCGTCAACAACACCATCATCTGCTGATTTTTCGCTAGTATTTGCTGTAGCGCCATCGGCATTTGTTTCTGCAGATTTTTTTGCATAAACACGTTCAGCCATTTTTCCCGATGCTTCGGTTAAAACACTTACTTTGGCTTCAATTTCTGCTTTATCACTGCTTTTTAACGCTTCTTTTAATTCAGCAATCGCTTTTTCAATGCCCTGTTTTTCATCTTCAGCCAAATCACCCTCAAGATCTTTAAGCGATTTTTCAGCGTTATGAATTAAACCATCGGCTTGATTACGAACATCCACAAGCTCTCTGAATTTTTTATCATCTTCAGCGTGTGCAGCAGCATCTTTCACCATCGCATCAACTTCTTCATCACTCAAACCACTGGACGCTTTAATCACAATGGATTGTGCTTTTCCTGTGGCCTTGTCTTTGGCCGATACATTTAATATACCATTTGCATCGATATCAAAGGTCACTTCTATCTGAGGTACGCCTCGAGGTGCAGATGGAATATCATTTAAATCAAAACGCCCAAGTGACTTATTCGCAGACGCTTGCTCACGTTCACCTTGTAACACATGAACAGTAACCGCAGTTTGGTTATTATCGGCAGTTGAAAACACTTGATTCGCTTTGGTAGGAATGGTCGTATTTTTTTCAATAAGCTTTGTCATCACGCCACCCATTGTTTCAATACCAAGCGATAATGGTGTTACGTCTAACAACAGAATGTCTTTAACATCCCCTGACAACACGGCCGCCTGAATTGCAGCACCAACGGCTACAGCTTCGTCTGGGTTAACATCACGACGAGGTTCTTTACCAAAAAAGTCTTCAACAATTTTTTGAACCATTGGCATACGGGTTTGACCACCGACCAAAATAACTTCGTTAATTTTGTCTATGGTTAATCCAGCATCTTTCAGTGCTGTTTTGCAAGGTAAAACTGTACGCTCAACCAACTTTTCAACAAGTGATTCAAGCTTCGCGCGGGTAAGCTTAATATTTAAATGTTTAGGTCCAGAAGCATCCGCTGTAATGTAGGGCAGATTAACATCTGTTTGTTGTGATGAAGATAATTCAATTTTTGCCTTTTCAGCGGCTTCTTTTAATCGTTGTAACGCCAACGGATCATTGTGTAAATCGATACCTGAATCTTTTTTAAATTCAGCTGCTAGATATTCAATTAAAGCCAAGTCGAAATCTTCTCCACCCAAGAATGTATCGCCATTGGTGGCCAAGACTTCAAACTGATGTTCTCCATCGACTTCTGCAATTTCAATGATCGAAATATCAAATGTACCACCGCCAAGGTCATACACAGCAATGACAGAATCACCTCGTTTTTTATCCATACCATAAGCCAATGCAGCAGCTGTTGGCTCATTAATGATTCGCTTAACTTCAAGCCCTGCAATACGACCCGCATCTTTTGTTGCCTGACGTTGAGAGTCGTTAAAATAAGCAGGCACTGTAATAACCGCTTGATTCACTTCTTTACCCAAATAATCTTCAGCTGTTTTTTTCATTTTGCGAAGAACTTCGGCTGAAATTTGTGGTGGCGCTTTGTCTTGATTTTTAACACAAACCCAAGCATCGCCATTATCTGCTTTAACAATTTTGTAGGGCACCATTTTAATATCTTTTTGTACGATAGGATCATCGAATCGACGGCCAATTAATCGTTTAATGGCATACAATGTATTTTCAGGGTTGGTCACTGCTTGTCTTTTAGCAGCTGGGCCAACAAGCACTTCATCATCATTTGTATAAGCAACAATTGAAGGGGTTGTGCGATGGCCTTCCGCATTTTCAATCACGCGGGGTGTTTTACCTTCCATAATGGCAACACAAGAGTTGGTGGTTCCTAAGTCAATTCCAATAATAATATCCGACATTTCATATACTCCGATTAATTTTTAATTGCTCATAGTTGATAAATGAGGCCTAAATTTAAAATTTCAAGTCAATTGCTTGTTTTTGATTTTGAAACAATCACACGAGCAGGGCGAATAACGCGATCATTAAGAGAATACCCCTTTTGAAATACCGCTAAAACAGTATTCGGTGCAACCTCATCTGATGCTTGCATCGTCATTGCCTCATGCGCTTGTGGATTAAACGCCTCACCCACTGGGTTTAACTGGGTTACATCTGCTTTTTCAAGCACGCCTAAGAGCAATTTCATGGTCAGTTCCATACCCTCATGCATCGCAGTATCCCCTTGATTAAGCGCGAGTTGTTCGGCTTGCTCTAAACTGTCAACCACGGGCAGCAATGAGGTAATAAACTTTTCTAATCCATAACGATGAGCATTACTGACTTCGCGTTCTGTTCGCCGGCGAATATTATCCATCTCAGCCATAGCTCGTGTTAATTTATCCCAATGATCATGAGCTTGTTGCTCAGCCAAGGTTAGTTTTTCTTCCAATAGCTGATAGCTCGGATGCTCTAGACCAACCACAGCAGCGTCATCTTCCGCAGCGAATAAATTTTGCTCTTCTAAGGCCTCATGTTCGTCTATTACTTTCTTCCAGTCTTTTTTAACTTTATCACTCATCATTGTACTCCTCGATAACCTATTAAGTAGGTGGGGATTATTTAAATAAAATCAAGGGTTCGCATGAATCCTTTTTAAAAAAACGATAAATCCTTGTAAATCTTCCTATTCATTTTAATAACTCAATGGGTGATGCGCTTACCTAATTCAGATTAATCATGATTTACTCAAACAGACTAATTTGCACTATACTTTCAATATGCTTAACCACAATGGAATTGTTATGCAGCTGAAAAGCCCTATTGAAATAAACAAATGTGCACCTGGTCTATCTTCTCTTGCACATGTCCATTTAGGTCCAATCATTACGGCGTTTACCGGCGGCGATGCTGATTATAGCAAGCTCTCACAAGCACTCAATGACGAATTAAAAACCGGTATTGCTGAGCTCATATTCACCGAAATGCTCGAAAAGGCAGTGAGTCATTTGCCCTCCAAAGAGCGCGAAATGATAGCAAATGCTCCTGTTTCAAATGTATTTAGAAAACATTTTGTTGAGCTGTTAAAAAATACCATTGATGAATTTATTAAAAGAAACGAAGCAGATATTGAGCCAACCCTTACACTGTCAATCGATTGTCCCTCAGAAAATCAAGTGGTTATGTCCTTAGAAGACAATGGTCCTGGATTTAGCCCTAGAAAACTTTTAGAAATTGCTGATCGTAAGGAGACCCCATTAACACGAGGCAGCGAAAAATATGGCACAGCCAAGACAGCAACACATGCCCCATTGCTCGGCGGCGCAGGCAAGGGCTTGCTTCTATTTATTTCAGATATCGACCAAGATAAAACGCTTAACCTAAGTATTGATAATAACCCATCAACACGTGGCGCAAAAATCAGTGTAACGGGACCATTAATTCCAGACAATACTATAAGTAACCGTTCAACCCCGCTTTCCGAGGGATATACAACGACCGACGAAACTGAAACTGAAACTGACGAAGGGGAAGAAGAAGTTATCATGGCGCCTCCCCCCAGACGATTCGGAAAGAGATCATGAACCGTTATTTAGCGCGCTTGCGCACCAATCAAAATCCAGATATAATGTGCAAGTTTTATTCCCATTGTTTTTTTTGTACCTTCACACATCATCAAGAGCTATGCTTTTAGAGGACAAGAATGGCAAAAATACTGTCTATATTATATTTATTGTGTTGCACCTGCGCTTATGCAAATGGGCCGAGCGAGCAAATCAATCTCAATCATAACAGCGAAATCAAGGCCGTGCTTTTTGATACCTTTGGGACTGTTGTTGATTGGCGCGGTACCATGCTTAAAGAATTTAATCCGTTATTTAAAGAAAAAAAAATTACGGGGCTCAACACCGAGCTATTTGTAGAGGCATTGGTTTATGCCTATGCAGATAAAATGGGTGAGATCAGTGAGCAAAAAATTCCCTTTGCAACAGTCGATGTGCTCAATAAAATTGCATTAGATAATACTTTAAAATCCTACGGGATCTTTGAAAAATTCACAGAAGAAGAACGAAATAACATGTGGATGGTCTGGCATCGGTTAGAAGCGTGGCCAGATTCAGTCGCGGGACTCAATGAACTGAAAAAAAATTATATTATCGGCACCCTATCCAATGGAAATGTTAAGTTATTAATTGATTTATCTAAAAACGCAAAGCTAGACTGGGATGTGATTTTATCTGGTGAGTTATGGCAACGTTATAAACCTGATCCCCTGGTTTATCAACATGCTGCAAAACTTTTAAATTTAAATCCAGCTGAAATTTTACTCGTCGCCTCTCATAAATACGACCTTGAAGCAGCAAAAAAATGTGGATTCAAAACAGCTTATATTTTTCGTCCTCTAGAATTTAAAGAACTGACAGAAGATCAAATTGCACATGAGCAAGAATTTGACTTTATTGTAACAGACCTGTCTGAATTAACTGAGTTATTGAAAAAAAGGCATGATAATTCAGATTGAATACGCTGAGTCATCAGCTTTTTTTCATTATTTAATATGTTACCGCATCATCCAGAAGATGGGGGGTGACTAACCGATGACCATGCGGAATAATTACACAAAATCGAGGGTAACTTGACACTGCCTTATTGACCTTTTTCTTGCTATACCCTACCATGTGCAAAACTTATAATCCTATGACTCTAATGAAAAAACAAGCGATCATCTTGGGAATTTCCGGCCCCTCTGCTTCTGGAAAAAGTTTACTCTCAAACACAATTGTCAATGAGTTAGGCTCAGACCAAGTGGTTGTTATTTCCGAAGATGCATACTACAAAGACAACTCACATTTACCCTACGAAGAACGCGAGAAAATCAATTATGATCATCCCGATTCATTTGATCATGCCTTACTTGTTGAGCATTTAACACGCTTACAACGGGGTGAATCTGTTGAGATCCCAATTTATTCACACTCACAACATGTAAGACTAGCCGAAACACGATACATTGGAAAACACGCGATTATTGTACTCGAAGGGATCTTACTTTTTTATGAAAAAGCACTCCGCGAAATCATGGACATACGTATTTTTATGTCTGCCCCCCTCGATGTGTGTTTAATCAGACGCTTAAAACGAGACGTTGTTGAACGGCACCGTTCTTTTGAATCAGTTTTAAAACAATACGAAACAACGGTTCGTCCCATGTATTTACAATTCATTGAACCAACCAGTCGTTATGCTGATTTAATTGTTCCTCGGGGCGGTGAAAATCGCATTGCCATTGATATGATTCAAGCAAAAATGCGCGAACTGCTTTCAACCGCACAACCCTAATCCATTTTTAAAAATTCGTAAAAGGAGAATTTCATGGGCTTTTTAACCGGAAAAAGAGCACTCATTGTGGGTGTTGCCAGTAAACGCTCTATTGCTTATGCGATTGCACAAGCATTCCACGACCAAGGAGCAACACTCGCTTTTACTTATCAAAATGAAAAATTAGAAGAGCGCGTAAAAGAAATGGCTGCAACATTTGGTTCAAATCTTGTTTTTCCTTGTGATGTTGCAGATGATGACTCAATTCAAAACGTTTTTGATGAACTTCAGAAGGATTGGAATACGCTTGATATCGTAGTTCATTCAGTTGCTTTTGCACCCGCAGATCAAATCAGTGGAAATTACATTGAAAACGCAACGCGCGAAGGCTTTCGTATAGCACACGACATCAGTGCATATAGTCTTGTCGCCCTAACAAAAGCAGCACTTCCCATGATGAAAGATACTCAGGGTTCAATCCTGACCTTAAGTTATTATGGCGCAGAAAAAGCCGTACCCAATTACAATGTGATGGGTATAGCAAAAGCAAGCCTTGAGGCAGCTGTCCGGTATCTGGCTGAAAGCATTGGCCCACAAGGCTTACGTGTGAATGCTATTTCAGCAGGTCCTATTCGAACCTTGGCTGCGTCAGGAATCAAGGATTTTAAAAAGTTTCAATCGGCTTATGCAACCTCAACACCACTACGACGCAACATTACAGCCGAAGAAGTAGGTAATACTGCCGCATTTTTATGTTCAGATCTCGCATCAGGCATTACTGGAGAAGTGCTTCATGTCGACGCCGGATACCATGCCATAAGCGGAACTGGCGGTGGAAACGCTGAATAGAACATCGTCTGCTCGCCATCTCCGCGGGGAGCCTGAAAAAAATTATACGGAGTCATTATAAAAGATGGCTCCGGATACACAAAATATTTACTGTAAAATGGTGTTAAACGCTGCCTATAATAAGACACTTTTTCATCCATAAAACAATGATGATTAAAACATTCAAACAGCTTCAAAAAAAGTCCAAGCGACATCAGTATATCCATGCTACGCTCACAATACCGAGGTTCAAGCAGTACCGACAAATGATAACAAAGTTTATCAACGTTTATCATGGCAAAAGGATTATCTTCTCCTGAAAACATATCGCTTATAACAGCATGTGATTCATCCGACAATCGAAAACCCTTGGCTATGAGTCGAACAGCACGGAAAATTAAGATTGGATCGGCTCTAAAACTAAAGGCAGGATGGCTAATGGTTTGTATCCGTTGAGCATTCAGATCTTGCAATGCAGGGATCCCATCAACTGAAAGTAAACGCAACGTTCTTAAATTAAAATAGAGTGCCCGAATTGTAAAATCCAAGCTTTGTGCATGCTCAAGATAAGTCTTATGCGTTATTGATAATTCAATTTTGAAATCACGCCAAATCAAAGGAATAATATGACGATTAAATTTTGTATATCCGTAAGCACGATCGGTAAATGCCGTAACGATGCCTCCGCTTTGAATAAATAGTCGTATTAATTCATTCACATGGGCTCTATGCTCCGCTGTAACTATATCTGGCACCAACACATCAACATCACCAGGCACATCATCTGTTATGGAGCTGCCAAAAACAAATCCATTACAAGCGCTTTGTTTAAAGATCGCAGACATTTCATCAAGTAACAATCGTAATTGAGGATTATGTTTATAAGCGATAGGTTGACCAATCCATGAGGGCGCAGATGGATTTAACGTGGGTATTTTTACTTCTGGAAGCACAGGAGGTAACACTACGACCTCCTCACGAGGCGCTGATAAAATATCAACTGTTTCAGTTGTATCAGTTGAGGGAACAATTCTTGATTTTTTCTTTTTTTTCTTACCTTTTTTCGATGAAGACTCTCGTGTAATTGCGTCATCAGTATCGTGTACAACAACTGCTTCCGGCAGTTTAGTTACAAATAGATCATCAAATTCTTTCTTCAAATTGTGATAGTCCTGCAAAAGTGAACCAGGAACCTTAATTTTGTTGTGATAGTCCTCACAAACTGCCAGGATATGAGCAGCATTCTCTTGATTGCGACATATCAGTTGTAATTGAGCACTCATTAGATATTGTCGAAATAATAAATTAGACAAATCAGAATGAAAAAAGAGCGTTTGTGTAATTTTCATCTGAGCCGTTCCAAGTACAAACGACTCTATCGTCGCACCAATTTTTTTAAGAAATCGATCGATCTGTAACTGACGCGCAACTTGTTCTTGAACACTTAATGTCTGAGTTAAAAGCTGATTAAGGAGCTTAACACTCCCGTCAAAGAGGAGTGTACTGCTGCGAAAAACGGAATAGTAATGCGCAAGTAATATGCCTTCATGATCAGCATCAGGCTTACCTTTTAAATAGAAAGAAAAACAAAGATCTATAATAAATTCAGTTAATTCAATTTCAATTTTAAAACATTGCTCATCATCAGGAGATAGATGATTTAGCCCTTCGTAATCATTCAATGTAGAAGCAGAATGAGATTTGACAAAACCAAGCGCAAGAACAAACTGTTCCAAAGGATAAAAACAATCGTCAGTAGGGGGACAAACTTGAATACAAGATTTCATTACTGTTAGAAAATCATGCCGCAGATGGCGAGTTGCTTGATATTGAATACAATCATGATACGCTTGTAAGGCCTCCTTAAAACCATCCGATGGCGATATCGACATTTGCATCAACAGTACGCGCTTTAGATGCTGTTGTGCAGCGTATATGTTCTTTCCGTGCGCATCGAGGGTGGTACTTTGATGCTGCTCAATTGATATGAGACTAGATGGTGTCGAACGTTGCCGTTGCCTTGATAATTCTTGACGCTTTACTCTGATGGCTTGTATAGATAACATATTCTGCTCTCAAACAATATAATTTTGTAAACGCCCCACACATCGTCCCGCGCATAGAGAAGTCCCACCTCAAGGTGGAAAATTACGTTAAAATTATATAGTAAAAAGGGTTGGCTCTCTTTGTGAATACCTCTTCCATGTTCACATAAAATATATAAAACACATAAAACATGTCATTCATAGCCATTGGGTAACTCCCCTCGTCTTTCCAAGCACAGCGAGAAATCTTTTACGATGTGGCTCTGTGACGCATTATGAGATCCAACGCTGTGCTCGGGATGACGTATGGGGTGGGGAGTTACGCCATTTGTATCAAGAGACTATTAATTTAAATCAGATCATGCAGTATGTTTCTTTATTTTTGAATTAGATACCAATTGATTAATATACAAATCATAATCTAATACACCTGAATTGGCCTCAATTTGCTGAGAAATATTTGATATTTGCTCTTTATCTAACGCCTGTATTTTTCCATTTTGAATTCCAGTCAGCTCAACAACAACATATGCTTTATCAATTTCCAGGCCAGATCGCTCACCAACCCGAGCAATCGAAAACGCTATATCATTAACAGACGGAGCCGGCGAATCCGAATCATGGGTTAAATCTTTAGCATGCATCCATGAAAGATTATTTTCTTGTAGAAAGGCGTTTGTTGCTTCTGGCGATTTAAGCGCTAAAATAGCTTTACCAATCTCGAGAACTTTGGCTTCTGCTGCTTTTAGTGCAAGGAGTTGTTTAATCGTAGCGGAAACCTCGTTTAAAGGCTTTAATTTCGCAGGAATAACACGCGCAACACGAAGCACAATGACATTATCGTTATCGATTTGTATTGGCGCACTGTTATTTTCTAATGCCATAACATCGTGACTAAACGCTGCTTGTATAACAAGTGGATTCTGTGTGATTAACTGATCCCCTCCCTTCATTGAAAAAGGCGTCGATCGCTTGACGCTTAAACCTAAAGACTCCGCAATTGGCGCTAATGCATCTGGTGTTTGATAGCTTTGATCAGTTAATAATTCCAACTGCTGCGCATAATTAGACTGTGCAGTTTCTGTTATCAGTTGCTCCTCAATCTCCTGCTTGACCTCAACAAAGGGTCTTACAGTTGCTGGCCGAAAATCAGTTAGCTTATATAAATCAATGCTTTTTGATGACTCAACAGGCGGTAACAAGCTACCTATAGCAGCAAATTTAGAAAAACTCTTGTCTAAAGAAGAAGAACCCGCAACAACCCATGGTAACTCAGTAACCGCAATGGTACCGACATTTTCAATTGCTAATGTCTGACTATAGGTATCAAATTGCTCGGGTTTATTTTGCAAGGTAGTATACGCTTGTTTTGCCTTTAATTTAATCTGCTCAATCTCTTCGTCTGTTGCAGCTTCAGGCAATAACCATGTTAACCGTTGAACTTTCCATTCAGCTGGCTTTAAATAATCATTCTGATTATCTTCGTAATAGCGCTGAACAGATTCATCCGTTGGATGAACCTTTTTTCGAACATCAGCCATAGAGAGCTGTACATAATCGATAATAGCCTGTTTAGTGGTATTGAATTCTTTTGAATGAGCATCATAATAAGCTTGAATTTGCGCTTCAGAAGGGTTCACTGACGATAAAAATCGTGTTACAGGTATCTGAATATACCGATAGTCTCTTGTTTGAGAATAAAACTTAACAAATTGCTTGATTTCGTTCGGTAAGACAAAGGTGGTTCCCATAAAAGCAAAACGTTGCTGATTTAAAACCATACCCTGACGAACTTCTTCTTGAAATGTCTGTGGTGTAAATAATGCATTACTTAATACTTGTTGGTAACGATCAGAAGAAAATTTACCATCTTTTTGAAACTCTGGAATATTCATAATGGCCTGATCAGCCTGCGCAGGAGATACACCAAATCCAAAGCGCTCTGCTGATGTAATACTGACTTGACGTAGAATAATGTCATCCAATATTTTTTCTTTTATTTGACGCTCAGGTATGGCGTTAATATCTGC
Organism: Legionellaceae bacterium; assembly: GCA_947504875.1. Classification (GTDB taxonomy): domain Bacteria; phylum Pseudomonadota; class Gammaproteobacteria; order Legionellales; family Legionellaceae; genus CANNJI01. The sequence continues at coordinate 9,999 of CANNJI010000025.1, read as the reverse complement.
AGGATCCCGGCCTTGACGTAATCGCTCATATGCAAGATCTACCCACCGTTTAGGAATTGATTGTCCATTCACCTCTGCAACTGCTGAGGAAGTTTGGTGAGACTGGAAATAATAATCAAGACCAAACAAAGTAAAGGTGAGCGCAACAAGAATAATTACAACCCATGAGATCACACCTTGAATGCGTTCATTAATCTTTTGCAACATACGTTGGTTCCCAGTAATAAAAAAAACGCGCCCGAAGGCGCGCAATGTTGGCGGAGTGGACGGGGCTCGAACCCGCGACCCCCGGCGTGACAGGCCGGTATTCTAACCAACTGAACTACCACTCCATACTCATGGTGGGTGCTGCAGGGATCGAACCTGCGACCCTCGCCTTGTAAGGGCGATGCTCTCCCAGCTGAGCTAAGCACCCGAAAATCATTAAGCTTGTACAGCTTCTTTTAACAGCTTTCCGGCTTTAAATTTAGCAACACGAGATGCCTTAATATTTATCTCGTTACCAGTTCTTGGGTCACGCCCTTTTCTGGCAGATCTATTGCTTGTTGCAAATGTTCCAAAACCTGTTAGAGCGATTTGATCGCCAGACTTTAGTACATCTGTCACTGTGCTCATAAACGTATCAAGCACACGATTTGCATCGGCTTTGGTGACTCCTGAACCTTGCGCAATGGCCTCAACCAATTCACTTTTATTCATCACTTCCCCTTAGCTAAAATTTCATCCTTTAATTTGAACGGGATTAAAACAAATTAATCCGTCCCCGTCAAGCACTATTTACAACTTTAAAAACCCGGTATGCCTAGGCATCAACTGGAATATACCCCGTATTACAGACCCTGTAAATCCCTATTCAGCAATTTTGATATCTGATGATATCGTATTGCTCTTTTTGCTTTTTTTTGTTGTTTTTGTAGCCAGTGTATCGACAACAGAAGGATCTCTTTGTAAGGCCAGCGCCAGAACCTGCTCAATCGTTTTGACTGGATGTATCGTTAACTTCTTCAAAACATTCTCTGGAATTTCTTTCAGATCTTTTTCATTTTCATCTGAAATAATAATATGCTTAATTCCACCACGATGAGCAGCCAAAAGTTTTTCTTTGAGTCCACCGATGGGTAAAACTTGCCCTCGCAAGGTGATTTCCCCCGTCATGGCAACATCAGCACGTACAGGAATTTGCGTAATAACAGAAACAAGCGCCGTACACATAGCGATCCCTGCACTTGGACCATCTTTAGGGGTGGCCCCCTCTGGCACATGAATATGAAAATCATGTGTTTCATAAAAATCTGGCGGCAAGTGTAAGGTTTTAACTCGGCTTCGAACAACGGTCATTGCCGCATGAATGGATTCTTGCATGACCTCACCTAAGTGCCCAGTATGTAGGGTCTTGCCCTTACCCGGCATCATTGAGGCCTCAATGGTTAAAAGCTCTCCTCCAACACTGGTCCATGCAAGACCCGTTACTTGTCCTATTTGATCATGCTCTTCTGCTAAGCCATATCTAAAATTGTGTACGCCTAAGAATTTTTCAATATTTGTGCGTTTAACTGTCACTTTATGTTCTTTCTTATGCGTCAGGATTTCTTTAACAACTTTTCTACAAATATTGGCGATTTCTCGATCAAGATTACGTACACCCGCTTCTCGAGTATAATGCCTTATGATCTCTTGAACAGCATCAGAAGTTATTTCAATTTCACTTGATTTTAATCCATTTGAGGACAGTTGTTTGGGTACAAGATAATTTTTCGCTATATTAATTTTCTCATCATCAGTATAACCAGCCAACCGAATAACCTCCATTCTATCAAGCAATGGAGCAGGAATTTCTAACGAATTCGCTGTTGCAATAAACATCACATCACTCAAATCATAATTAACCTCTAGATAATGATCATTGAATGTATGATTTTGCTCAGGGTCAAGCACTTCCAATAAGGCGGAAGCGGGATCTCCTCGAAAGTCCATTGCCATCTTGTCAACTTCATCTAACATGATGAGGGGGTTTTTTACCCCTGCTTTGCATAGCTTTTGGATGATCTTACCTGGCATAGATCCAATATATGTTCTTCGATGCCCTCGAATTTCGGCTTCATCCCGAACTCCACCAAGTGCAATTCTTATAAAAGTTCGGCCTGTTGCATTCGCTATAGATTGCCCTAAAGACGTTTTTCCCACGCCAGGAGGACCAACCAAACACAAGATAGGTCCCTTGAGTCGCTTAACACGCTGCTGGACTGCAAGGTATTCTAGAATACGTTCTTTAACTTTTTCAAGCCCGTAATGATCTTGATTAAGTACATCTTCTGCTTTGCTGATATCAAACTGAATTTTATTTCGTTTTTTCCAAGGTACACTTAACATCCAATCCAAGTAATTTCGAATGACGGTTGCTTCTGCAGACATTGGAGGCATTAGTTTTAATTTACGTAATTCAGCCATTGATTTTTCTTTAGCTTCTTTTGGCATTCCTGCACGTAAAATAGATTTTTCGAGCTGCTCAAGTTCGCTGCCCTCTTCACCCATTTCACCCAATTCTTTTTGAATCGCTTTAATTTGCTCATTCAGATAGTATTCACGCTGGCTTTTTTCCATCTGACGCTTTACACGACCCCTTACGCGTTTCTCAACTTGTAACAAATCGATTTCGTTTTCCACGAGCGCCATTAAACGCTCAAGACGAAGCCCAACATCCAGACATTCTAGTAAAGCTTGTTTGTCTTCAATTTTAAGTTGTAAATGAGCTGTAATGGTATCAGCCAAGCGGCCTGGGTCTTCAATGCTAACCAATGATCCGAGTACTTCGGGAGGAATTTTTCGATTAAGTTTTATGTATTGCTCAAATTGAGACATGAGCGATCGCATCATGATCTCAATGTCTTGCTTTTTTAAGGCTTCTGAATACTCTTTAACATGCTCAAGGGAAGCAGTTAAATAACCTTCGGGCGCTTGTCGATAAGCGCGAACTGTTGCCCGCTCCTCTCCTTCAACCAACACTTTAACAGTCCCATCAGGAAGTTTAAGCAATTGCAATAAACTTGAAATGGTTCCTGATAAAAATAAATCGTCTGAATGCGGATCATCGTTTGCTGACTTGCGCTGAGCGACAAGAAAAATTCGCTTATTATTCAGCATTGCCGCCTCAAGGGCCTTAACCGACTTTTCGCGTCCCACAAACAAAGGAATGACCATGTTAGGGTAAATAACAATGTCCCGCAAAGGCAGGACAGGTAAGTCTAACATGGAGGTCATATCCGGTGATGCTGTAGGATCAGTTAACTGATTTTCACTTGACATAGCCTAAATCCTCGTCCTTAAGATTAACCTGCAGCGGCTTGTGTTACGGCTTCCTCATCTCCATAAATTAAGATGGGCTTACCCGTATCATTAATTGCATTCTCATCAATGAGAACCTCTGCAACACCCTGTAAAGAAGGTAACTCATACATGGTATCAAGCAGAACAGTTTCTAAAATTGAACGCAATCCCCGTGCACCAATTTTTCGAGCCAAAGCCTTTTTTGCAATTAATCGCAACGCTTCACTACGAAACGTTAGTTGAACACCTTCCATTTTAAATAAGGCTTCAAATTGTTTGGTCAACGCATTTTTTGGTCTCGTTAAAATATCAACCAACGCATCTTCGTCCAATTCATGAAGTGTTGTAACAACCGGTAATCGACCAACAAATTCTGGAATAAGACCGTATTTGACAAGATCGTCACATTCTAAAGATTCTAATATTTTCTCTGCTTCAACAGTATCTTTTTTGTTTTTAAGTTGTGCAGAAAATCCAATACCAGATTTGTCACTGCGTTCACGAATTACTTTGTCTAAGCCGGCAAATGCGCCGCCACAAATAAAGAGAATATTCGAGGTATCAACCTGCAAAAACTCTTGTTGGGGATGCTTTCTTCCACCTTGAGGAGGAATAGATGCAATCGTACCTTCAATCAGTTTAAGCAAAGCTTGCTGAACACCCTCGCCAGAAACATCTCGTGTGATCGATGGGTTATCTGCTTTTCTAGAGATTTTGTCTATTTCATCTATATAAACAATTCCTTGTTGGGCTTTTGCAACATCATAATCACATTTTTGCAAAAGTTTTTGAATGATGTTTTCAACATCTTCACCCACATAGCCGGCTTCAGTTAGTGTCGTTGCATCGGCCATTGCAAAAGGAACATTTAATAAACGAGCAAGTGTTTGTGCAAGTAAGGTTTTTCCACTTCCTGTTGGTCCAATAAGTAAAATATTACTTTTACCAAGCTCAACACCATTTTCTGGTTTATGCTGCATACGCTTATAATGATTATACACTGCAACTGACAAAACTTTTTTAGCGTGTGGCTGTCCAATTACGTACTCATCAAGAAACAATGCTATTTCTTTTGGTGTAGGCAATGCAGTTTCTTCGGTAACCGTTGTGTGCTTAATTTCCTCACGAATAATGTCGTTACACAAATCAATACACTCATCACAAACAAAGACTGAAGGACCAGCAATTAATTTCTTTACCTCGTGCTGACTTTTACCGCAAAACGAGCAGTACAACACTTTTTCACCTTTTCCACCATCAGCTTTAGCCATTAAAAACTCCCATCATTAAACTTGCCTGTGGTCTAATGCATATGCGTTAATCTTTAACCATAACATCACGATCGTAAAATACTTTGTCAACTATACCATATTCAAGCGCTTGCTCGGCACTCATGAAATTATCACGTTCTGTATCAAGCATAATTTGCTCTGGTGTTTTTTTGGTATGAGCGCCCATGATCTTATTTAAACGATCGCGAACAGCCAATGTTTCACGAGCATGAATCTCAATATCCGTCGCCTGTCCACGATATCCGCCTAAAGGCTGATGAATCATGACGCGGGCATTGGGTAAGCAAAAACGCTTACCATCAGCGCCTGCGCACAGCAAAAGAGCTGCCGCACTTGCTGCTTGGCCTATGCATAACGTGCTGACATCTGGCTTAATAAACTGCATGGTGTCATATATAGCAAGTCCTGCTGTCACAACGCCACCCGGAGAATTAATATAAAGTGAAATATCTTTTTCTGGATTTTCAGACTCAAGAAACAATAACTGAGCAACCACAAGGTTGGCCATGTGATCTTCTACTTCGCCCAAAAGAAAAATAATTCGCTCTTTTAACAAACGCGAGTAAATATCATATGATCGCTCGCCACGTGAGGTTTGCTCAATGACCATTGGCACCAGACCACTGGCACTACGTATTCTTTGTTCGGCGCTGTGATGCATCATGCGTTACTCTCCTTTATTTTCTTTCTTTTTTTGAGATTCATTCATAATATCATTGTAACCTAATGTTTTTTTAATTACATTCGCATGTTCAGTAATTTTTTCTGCAACCATTTCTTCCATCACAAGAGACTCAATTTCAGCTAAACGCGAATCGTCACCACGATACCAAGCTCTTAATTCTTCAGGATCATCATAGGCACTTGCAAGCTTTTCTAGTAACGCATTAACTCGCTCAGCATCTACTTTCATTTCATGTTTTTTAACGTACTCTGAAAACAAAAGACCTAAATGAACGCGTTTTTTGGCTTGCTCTTCAAACAGCTCGCGAGGAAAATCTGGTATTTTTTCATGTTCAGAATGTTCATTGCCAAACACCTTATGATAAAACTCATGTTTTAGGTGTTCAATTTCTTGATCAATAAGTGCCATAGGCAAATCGACTTGGTTTTTTTCAATCAAAGCATCAAAGGCTTTTTCACGGTTAACGCTACTGACTCTTCGTTCCAACTCGCGACTCATGTTTTCTTTGATATCAGCTTTTAGAGCTTCTATGCCACCAGTTTTGATATTGAAGACAGCAGCGAATTCATCATCAAGTTGTGGTAAATCTCCAGCCATAATGCGTTTCACGGTTATTTTGAAAGAGGCCTGTTTGCCAGCCAATACATCATGACCATAATCTTCAGGAAATGTAACATCGATATCGAATGATTTATCTTTTTTCGCGCCAATCATGCCAGACTCAAAACCATCAACCATCTTACCTGAGCCCATGACCAATTCATAATCGTGTGCTTCACCGCCATCAAAAGGCTTGCCATCGATTGAACCTAAGAAGTCTAGGGTTACTTTATCACCCATTTCTACTTGACGCTCAACATCCTTCCAATTTTTATTCTGCTCGCGGAGTTTTTCTAGCAGCTCGTTAACGTCTGCATCACTGACTGCTGCACTGATAACTTCTACGTTTGCCTTGTCTAATTCTGTGATAGTAATTTGAGGAAATACTTCAAATTTTGCTGAATAAATAAAATCTTGCTCAGGCAGAACTTGCTCTGGCTCAATATGTGGCGTTCCGGCCGGTATAAGGTCATGCGTTTTTAATGCCTCATAAAGTGTCGACTGAACCATTTCACGTGCTACTTCGTCACGAACACTTGCAGAATACTGTTGTTTAACCACATTCAAGGGTACTTTTCCAGGTCTGAATCCGTGCAATTTCACCTTACGCGCAAGATTTTGCAACCGTAGGCCAACTTCTTCTTCAATTTTTTTACTCGGTACTGTAATGGTTACTTTACGTTCCAAACCTTGTAAAGCTTCAACAGAAACTGTCATCTAGTCACCTCATTCAACGTAAGTTGTTATTGTTAATAAGAATGGTAAATCTTGAGTTGGTACGAAAGGAGAGACTCGAACTCTCACGGGTTACCCCACTGGAACCTAAATCCAGCGCGTCTACCAGTTCCGCCACTTTCGCAATCTGAATGGAACAAAAAACTATTAACCTGCCTTCTTCATTGGGGTGAACGATGGGACTCGAACCCACGACAACCGGGATCACAACCCGGGGCTCTACCAACTGAGCTACGCCCACCATACTATCTCACCCTATATTCAGTAGAGTTCTGCTCGACGTTTGGTACGCCCGGCAGGACTCGAACCTGCTACCCTCGGCTTAGAAGGCCGATGCTCTATCCAGATGAGCTACGGGCGCATCACTATAAATTGGTCGGGGTAGAGAGATTCGAACTCCCGACATCCTGGTCCCAAACCAGGCGCGCTACCAGGCTGCGCTATACCCCGTACCTATGTCCCCGAGGACAGAGCACAGATGATACTCAAGGCTAGACCGGAGGTCAAGAAAAAATTAACCTTACCATTGATTTATCGTTGCGATAATTTTAATCAACTCTGCTGCCAATCGGTTTTTATTCATCATTTTCAATGATTTCTGCATGTCATTCGTTAAAACAGTTACTTCATTATCATTATAATCAAACCCTTGGGTGTCAGAAACAAGATTTGCGATGATCATATCCACCTGCTTTGCATGAAGTTTGTCTCGTGCATGCTGAATCAAATCATGCGTTTCAGCTGCAAATCCAACAACATAAGATGCTCGATTCATTTTAACCACATCGGATAGAATGTCTTCGTTTTTAACCAAGCTTAAGGAGAGATGCTGCGCTTTATCCTTTTTAATTTTTTCGGTCGCAATGTGTTCGACACGATAGTCGCTAACAGCTGCAGCACCGATAAAAATATCTCCTGGCTTTAAAGCCGACATGACTGCTTTATGCATTGAGATTGCTGTATCAACGTTCAAGACGTTTATTCCTGGCAGTGAAGTAAGTGAAGAAGGTCCTGTGATTAACGTAACATTTGCCCCAGCATAATAAGCAGCAGCAGCAAGTGCGTAGCCCATTTTTCCTGAGCTTCTATTGCTAAGATAACGAACAGGGTCAATCGCTTCTCGCGTTGGGCCTGCTGTAATGACAACCGACTTCCCCTTCAGAAGTCCCTTAACAGAATGCAATCGAATGGCTTGAATAATATCCTCTGCTTCGCTCACGCGTCCAGAGCCCGACTCCCCGCAGGCTTGTTCCCCTGCAGTTGGCCCAACCATCACAACACCACGGTCAATGAGCGTCTTACAGTTGGCTTGGGTTGCAGGATGTTTCCACATGCTTTGGTTCATGGCGGGGCATATAATAAGCGGGCATTCAGCAACCAATGTTAACGTAGAGAGCAAATCATCGGCAAATCCATGGGCAAGTTTTGCGATGCAATTTGCTGATGCGGGAGCTATCACTAAGTAATCTGCAAAACGAGCAAGTTCAATATGACTCATCGCACGTTCAGCCTCTCCATCAAACAATTCGGTTCGTACCGGAAAACCACTTAACGCTTGTAAGGTTAAAGGTGTGATAAATGATTTTGCATGTTCAGTCATCACCACACGAACCTGTGCACCTATCTCTGTGAGTGCTCGTACCAAATACGTTGATTTATATGCGGCGATTCCGCCAGTAATTCCAAGAAGAATCTTTATCCCTTCAAAATCTTTCACAACATCACCTTCAAACTAAATTACAAGACGCGGAACGTAGGACTCCAGAAAATGAATTATCAATAGACCCTAGACTACTAAACAATATCACCTAACCATGTTAAACCAAAAATCAAACCTTGGAGATTAAAATCACCATTAATTACATCTGTATTGGTATAAAGCACGGATTGCTGCACGTTGAAATAGTTCGCCCACATCCATCCCAAATCTGCCGTTAAACGCCCCTGAGCTAAAGCATAATTATAATTTATGCCCAACTTAGCATCTAATTCAGGGACAACAATGGTCTGAGACAAGCTGGTGCTCACGCTCTCATTCTCTGTCGGCGTAACTTCAAGTGATAGGCGACTCATTCCATCATGGCCAACCAAAAGAGAAGCCGCGCCATTTGCATAGATATTAAATCCGTAACCTAACTGATAATTCATATCAGCACCCAGACGCGGACCAAAACCATTATACTCTAGATCTGTTTTTGTATTGCTGAAGAGGAGAGCATCCGTAACATTGATAGTGACCGTATTTACAACTCGCGCATACTGAGCGCCACCATGAAACCGAATGCTCTTGGTTTCATCCAAATCAAAATGCTGCCCCATCTCAATATTCACAGCATCCCACTGAGGATGAACGGATGGCGTCATGACTCCAGCGAGCGTTGTGGTATAATTAGAATATGCATACTCGCCAGCGTAAGTTTTTTTAGAGGAATGATTGATGTGATACCAGTTCAAATTTACATCACGTCCAGTCCCATAATGATATGCGCCATCTAATTTAAACCCCCAAGACCATGCATTAGGATAATTTGCGAGACGCCCATCGCCACGTTTGGCAACAAAACTGTAATCACCAGCTGTTGATTTAGGCAGTAGATAGAGTGCCTTTGCGCCCAAAACCCATTCTTTACTAGCGCAAGGGGTCTTCAAATGAGTAGATTGACACACAGGCCCCATGGTACCGGAGTACACGCTATAACTTGCTGTTACAAGCATCATCACAACAGTTTTCTTCAAATTAAACATCCCGATATACTCCTAAAATATTAATTATATTTATTGGGATCTAAGTTATCGAATATATAGACTATTGTCTATTATAATTATGATATTACTTACGGTTGTCGCGTCAAAATTTAACCCATAAGGCGCATATTGAGCCTTGGGCCAACATGGTCGAATTTTATACCCTATTTTTCGGGCAAAGCATTGTCCTTACGTATTCACGTTACGCAGCGTCATACCCCCAATGAAATGTCGTCCCGGAATTTAGCGCGACTTGGCGAGCTTGCGAGCTTAGTTGCGCTTAATGTCCGGGATCTATTTCTCAGATGGCTCCGTACTGGACCATTATATTGAAGCCTGTAAATTGACCGATAGATTCAGTCATGATGACCAGCAGGTCAAGGGATTATTGGAACAAATCAAAAATTCTATTGACCATTTTTCAGCCGATGGTGCGTATGATGAAACGCCGGTTTATAACGCAGTAACTGAGCACTCACCCAATGTTTCCGTGGTGTTAGAACTCCATGAAAATGTCACATTCTAGAACTATATAGAAATGTCACATATGATCATATTTTATCCCTTTATAAAGTGCACTCCTAGCTAGAAATGCACTTTAAGTATATACCAATAGTT
>CANNJI010000024.1 GCA_947504875.1 Legionellaceae bacterium | reverse complement strand
GCAAAATACTTCGATATGACTGAGTTTTGGGAATGGAAAAACGAAAAAAATGCTGCTGAAACTCAAAGTAATGTGATTGCAATTAATCAGTAAAAAATTAGGGGTGAGGATAAAAATGGATCTTTACAGCAACTTTAGGACTTGATCCGGTGAATACTGCTACTGGTGTATTAAGTTATCCATGCCCCAGTTCAAACGCTACTAATTTAGCTGACGTGGTTAGAAGCATAGCTATTAAAGCGGATAACTCAAAAGCCTATATTGCAGGGGAGCAGTTCATCACGACTTGTGATGTATCTGGTGCAACACTGAATAGTTGTGTAAAATCAGCACAGTACCCGGTCATTGTTGATGGCGTTAATATTGCTTTAAATTCAGATGAAACCTTGGCTTATGTGACCACGGGTATCAATACTGTTGCAACGTGCACTATCAGCCCGGTTACACCTTTCATTACGGGTTGTACAAGCACGACTGGGGATGGAATTTGGAGCAACACCTCTGGTCTTGCCCTATTACAATGAGGGTGTTTTTGTGTTGTTAGTGCTTGATGAACTATTTTTTGGTAAATATCAGCCTTTTCTGCGAGCGACTGAGGGAAATATCATCTCCTCAGTCGACTTATAGTGCCGGTCAAATGACTTGATGACCGATTAAGCGCACTCAACTCGCTGTGCCCAGACATAGCGCGCTTACCTGTTCATCAAGTCATTTGACCGGCACTATAAGCTGATAAAGAGACTAAGCGCTCAATTTCACTGAGTAGATAAAAAGGCAATGATAGAATGCGTTTACTTGAATCAAACGACAAAGGCAACTCTGACACGCGGAGCCCAAGCGGTAGATCTTTTTCTTGCATCATTACTTGCAACGATTTTAATCGGCCGATTGCCCCCGCTTTAACTTCAATGGGCACGATTTGACCTTCGCACTGAATGACAAAGTCAACTTCTGCTTGGCTGTTTTTTTGATCGCGAACCCAATAGTGAACACTTGCTTTTTTATAAGCCGGCTGATAGGCCAATAATTCTTGACATACAAATTGCTCAGCCATTTCACCTCGATTGGCTAATAAAATATTTTTATTCATTAAAACAGCAGAAAGAAGGCCACTTTTTGCAGCCAACAAACCTACATCAAGAAAAAATAATTTGTATTTGTTGAAGCTGATTTGAGCGTTTAGGGGCAAACCGGTTGCGGCGGTAGCATAAACTCGCTCAATTACACCGGCCAATTCTAAACAATGAATGGCTTCTTTTAGAAATCGTGAATGCACATCAGGATTAATTTTATGGTACTTTGTTTGTTGGCCTATTAGACCAGGTAATTGATCAAAAACAGTTGTTAAATGCACTTGTTTTGCCATGGATGCATATTTAGCAAAATCGTCGATGTAGGTTTCGAGAATTTGGTACTGGGTTTGTTGAAAGGCGCCAGTAATTCCCTCATCCAGCATATGATTCATGACTGCGGGCATGCCGCCGAGCGTCATGTATGTTTTAATTTCATTGAGTAATGCAACGTGTAAAATGTTGGGAATGGGTTTTGTAAGTGTGGCGGATTGAATCGCTTCAATCCATGAATATTTCTGAGCGGCATATAGATACTCAATAAAAGACAACGGTTTTAAATATAAATATTGCACGCGACCTACGGGCATTTTAAAGCCAGGTTCTTGCAATGCAAATTCTAATAGCGAGCCTGCAGCAATAACGTGCAATTCCGGCATGTCTTCTTTGAAATAGCGCAATGATTGAATTGCGAGTGGGCAGGCTTGAATCTCATCTAAAAATAGTAAAGTTTTTCCTGATGTTATGGTTTTTCCTTGGTACACGGATATTTTTTGTAGGATTTCTTTTACTTCAAATGTTGAGAAACATTGAGCATACTCTGGATTTTTTTCAAAATTAATCAAAATGACGTTGTCAAAATGAGTGCGAGCGAAGGCTTCAATCAAATATGTTTTGCCTACCTGTCTAGCGCCACGCAATAATAATGGAGAGCGTTGTTTACTTGATTTCCACTGGATTAAGGTATTTTCTAATTGTCGTTTCATGTTTAATCTTAAAAAGTACAATAATATGGGGTTATTTTAGCATAACTGGTACTAAAAGACAGGGTTATAATAGTATATTAGTAACTTCCCACGTCTTCCTTCGCTGCGCGAGGAATCTTCTACGATGTGGCTCTGTGACGCATTTTGAGATCCCTCGCTGCTTGGGATGACGTATGGGGTGGAGAGTTACGTATATTTGTTATAAAGTAGAGATTTTGGTATTTAAGCCAATGCAAAATGCCATTGCATGGCTTTAGATAGCCCTTCAAGTAATATTTCTCCTCGAATGCTGTTGCCTTTTTCATTAACGCGAGGGCTTAAAACAACAATCCCTGCTTTCCCCGGAAGGCAGGCGATGGTGTAGCCCGAAACACCACTTTTAGCCGGTAAGCCTGTGCGGACCATGTGTGTTCCTGTTTGGTCATACAGCCCACAAGTCGCCATGATGGCAATTGTAATTTTACACGTTTCTCTAGAAATAATTTGCTCTTGTGTGACGGGATCAGCGCCTCCATTTGCAAGTAACGTGGGTAAATAGAGCATTTCATCCAGGGTTGCTTCATACGAGCACAGTGCAAAATATAAGTCGAGTGTTTCATTCACCCCGTGCCCTAGGTTACCTCGGCTTTGGAGTAAATAGGCAAGAGATCGATTTCTATCGCCAGTTCTTTTTTCTGATGAATAAACCATGGGGTTGATATTCAGCCGTTGATTAAATAACTTTTTAACCCAATGCTCAAGCCATCCAAATTTTGCTTCACCCAAGCCTGGAATATGGGAGCAAAGGGTGATGGCTCCAGCATTCAGCATTGGATTTGAAGGCTTGGGACCAAACTGCTCAAGCCGAGTAATCGAGGAAAACTCATCGCCTGATGGCTCGACTTTAACCCACTCAAATAATTTATCCATGCCCTGTTCTTCAAGAAGCCCTATGAGCGGAATCATTTTACTGGTACTTTGCAGGGTAATCCGTTCAAGGGGTGCGTTACTATACAGAAGCGGTGATCCATTTAAAGGATATACAGCAATAGCGGTCATCTCTTGATTAACATTGGCCAATTCAGGAATGTAATTAGCAGTTTTTCCATCATGATTTTTTTCAGCCTCAGCGACCAATTTTCGAAGCAGTTCAATAGAAAGTATTTTTTTAGGCATTTGGTTTGCTTATTAAAATGATTGATACTCTAAATTTAGCACATAATTGACATGTCGTAACCTTGGATGTTCCAGTTCAATTTGATACATGACGTGGTGGGGTCTTAAAGATACAGTGTTAATTGATTATTTATAAATCAAACGATACAATGAGTTTTTTTAATTGTTGTGGATGCGTTTTATGAAAATGAATCACATGGTCAGTTTGGGTTTAATGCTCTGTTCTTCAGTATTATTCGCTGAAAATATAAGTATTATTGGTACCGTAGAGCAGAAGATTCAGTTGAATCATATGCCCAATAAAGCAAATGGTGTCGTTTCAAATAACAAAGTCCTGAGTAAAACGATTGATTTAATTAATGTTCAATTATCAGATGCAGCACAACAAACGCTTTATCAGCGAGTAACGCAACTTTTGCAACCAACGTCAGGCTTTGGGGCGTCAGTTGAACCCATTTCTGGGGCTAGGTCAGTACAGTTGGGGATGAACAACGTCCCCGTGCTTGATCAGGGTCAACATGGTTCGTGTGTGACGTTTTCAGTAACTGCAGCGTATGATGCAGCGCTCAATAAGGGCGACTATATTAGTCAATTGTGCTTATTGCAGTTAGGGAGTTATCTAGAAAATAATAATAATGAGTATAGTGGTTGGAATGGTCTTTGGGGTGATATGGCTCTAGAGCGCATTGATAATTACGGTATCATTAACATGACCAATCAAAAAAAATATGGATGTGGTGGCCTTCAAGAATACCCACTATGGTCTACTCCAAGGACTGATATGTCTCCTGACGAGTACGCTCAATACAGCGAAAAAATGGCCGATGCTGGAGTAACATGGGAAAAGTTATTTAGTGTAGATAATTTTACTTCTGATACCAATGAAATGAATCAAAAACTTCATTCCGTTAAAACGGCTTTAAAGGCAGGTCATCGTGTTACGTTTGGCGTGCTTCTTCCCAGGACTGACTTAGGAACTGTTGGTGCAGATGCTTGGCATAATTGGTTTGCTGATACTTGGGTGCTTTCGTATGATATCGCTAAAGCCTTAGAAACTGCGACAAGTTTACCTGCGCATGAATTACTTATTATTGGATATGATGATGATGCTGTTGCAATGGATAGTTGGGGACACAGACATCATGGCCTGTTAAGATTACGCAATTCATGGGGCAGTGGTGTAGCAGATTGGGGTGATTTTTATATGTCGTACGATTACTTCAAGGTTTTAGCGCTCGAAGCGTATAGTATAAAAAAAATATCTTAACTAAACTTTTTGGGATGCCTGCCGAAATATAAGATAAGAACATGTTGTTCTGACAGAATTATATTTCGGAGGATGATATGAATAAGTTGCTGGTTGCTCTCATGGTCTGCTTGCCTACTGCGCTCGTTGCGGCGCAAGAACAAGCACAGCCAACTTATTATGGCCCGGGGCTTTGTTCAAATCCTCAGTTTGAATGTGTAAAAACCACACCAGGGCAAACCTGGGTTAAAATGTTTCCAAATGATCTTCAACGCGAAATAGTTCAAAAAATAAACAGAAGTTATAATTACTTATGGGCCGGAAAACAAATTGCGGTGCCTCGTAATTTAGCCAATGCAACGTTACTTGATGTCGCGCCTTTTCCTCAGCAAATCAGTGAACATGAAAAACAAATCATTGTTGACCAAGAAAAACTTGCGTGGGGAGCATATGATGCTGAAGGTCAATTGATTAATTGGGGACCTATTTCATCAGGTCGAGACAAGTGTTCAGACAGTAACAAGTCATGCCGTACAATGACTGGTATATTCCGTGTCTTTAGTAAAGAAAATGAACATTGCAAATCGGATGTTTATCCGCTGAAAAAAGGTGGGGCACCCATGCCATTTTGTATGTATTTTCATAAAGGATTTGCTTTGCATGGTGCCGATGATGTTCCAGGCTATCGCGCGAGCCATGGTTGTGTCAGACTGTTTGTGAGTGACGCTAAATGGCTTAATGAAAATTTTGTTGATATTGCGAGTGATAAAAATGAATTTATGGGAACGAAAGTTGTCGTTCGACCTTTAAACACAGTCGAGAAACTACAATGAAAAATAATAAGAAGAAATCTCATTTATTAGGTCTGGCTTTAACAGGCTTGTTCATCACGCTTGGCTGCACGTCTCAAACCTTTGCGCTGGAAAGTGAAGACAGCCGGCCTTTAGGTTGTAAAGATCAAGGCTATGCATTTAACTTGAAAGTATTGAATCTGTTACCCCAAGCACCAGGTGATCATCAATCTTTATATTTTATATTTAATTCCTCAACAAAACCCGTTAATCTGTATCAAATGAGAAATGAAGACAGTACAAGAACAATGTACTTGAATCATACGATAAGACCAAGGCAGTGGGCGGCTTTATCAACTGGCGAACCAAAGGTTCGATATATTTGCACAATGGCGGATTCAAAATCTAACTATGGTCGGATAGTTGATTGTGGAGACACCTTAAAAGTTTGCGAATATGCTCGCGTCAAATATGGGATGAATAATCGCGGAAACTATTGGATTGTTCAAGGGAATACGAGAAATGGCGCGGTACGGGAAGTCACCAATTATGGGATTATACCGCGTTAATTATACCATGCATAAAGGAGTATCACATGAAATTGCTCACACCCTGGGTCTGTTTTGTTGTTGCTGCGGGATCAGCTGTTGCAGAGGGTAATCATCAGGGAATTGATGCTTATCGTGAGGGGCAGTATTTTCAGGCAAATGACCTTCTCAATAGCGCAGTAAATCATGATCCAGTGGTTGATTATTACTTGGGGCGTATGAATCTTTATGGTTATGGGGTACTAAAAAATAATATTCTGGCTTTGCGTTATTTTAAACAAGCGGCAGAGCGTGGATTTTTACCTGCCCAACGTGTGATGGCAAAATATATGCTGAATCACGACAACGACCTCCCACAAGCGCTCTATTGGTTTAAAAAAGCAGCTGATCAAAATGATGTTCAAGCGCAAATGTATTGTGCTGCTGCCTATTTATTTGGTGCTGGCGCGAGTAAAAACGAAGATGCGGCGCGTCGTTATTATATTGCCGCAGCAAAAAATGGAAATGCGCTTGCTCAATATCAACTTGCTGAAAATTTCATGAGTAGCAAATCCCTTGAAAGTAAGCGATTAGGTCTCATTTGGCTAACAAAAGCCGTTGAAAAAAATGAGCCTGATGCACAACGTGTATTGGGCCAGCTTTATGCAAGTGGCACCCTTGTGCCTCAAGACTTAGACAAAGCCAAAGCGTTATTTGAGCAAGCGTTAGCACAAGGAAATATTCAGGCGAATACCTCATTGGGCAATCTCGCGCATCAACAATCAAACGATGCACTGGCAAAAACATATTATGAGACTGCATCTGCCGCAGGCGACTATACAGCTGACTTGGCGTTAGGAAAACTTTATTTGGATGAAAAAAGTTCAATTTATCAACCAGAGACTGGGTTTCAGTTGATATTAAAAAGTGCTCAACATCAGGTTAAAGAGGCTCAAAAATTATTGGCGTCGCTGTACAAATCAGGGAAAGGAACACCTGTGAATGCAGCGTTAGCCCAAGAATGGCAGGCGCGAGCAACGAAGTCTGAATCTTCATCGACACCTCATGCTACAGAAGCTGTTCAATGGCTAACGCATCATAAAGCCTCTACATGGATTGCTGCTGGCTATGGACTTCATGGTATTTCTGTTAATTGGACCAATAAAATGGCCCTCAGAGGAAATATTTATAATCAATACCCACAAATGACCTTGATTGAAGGAAAAGAACTGTATCAGCCTAATTTTAATGTTCGAGATCCTAATCAAATCAGTTTAATTGAATATTACGATGCAATGGTAAAGGCGCTCGGAACATCCTCTAAAAAAACATGGGATTTTCCTCGTTATCCATTAACTCAAAAAGAATTTACGCCTCGTCTAGAAGAAAAAGCTGTTTTAGGGGATTCGGATGTTCAATTTCAATTGGGACAAATGTATCAACAAGGGGTTGGGGTAGAGAAGGATATACAAAAAGCAATTAAATATTACGCACAAGCGACAGCTTTACAAGATTTGCGAGCGGAATATAATTTAGGTTTAATTTGGCTAGAAGGCGAAACAGGTACCCCGGACTATCGACAAGCGATGGGTTGGTTGAATGACGCAGCATTTAAGGGCAATGTTGAGGCACAATATGTTTTAGGTCGAATTTTGCAATCTGGCTATCAAAACGCCTCAAATGAGATGGTTATCCAGCCGGATAGTGACCAAGCCCTCTCGATGTATCATTTGGCGTCTTCAGCTGCGTATGGCCCCGCTGAGTTTGAACTTGCTGAAATGTTGATACGTGATCCATCGACATCGCTCAGTGTACTCGAAAAACAAAAGCGCATTGATACAATGAAATTACTCTATAAAGATGCTGTCGTTAAAGGAGTTAAAGAGGCGGCTTTGCCCCTTGCTTTTTTTGATGCCATGAGTCCCGATAAGAGCAAACATGCTTATGCTTATGAAGTTGCCGAGCAAGAAGCAAAAGCAGGTAACGCACAAGCAGCGCTATTATATGCAATGTTACTTGACCGAGGCATTGGCGTAGAGGCTGATCATGCTCAAGCGATGCAATGGTATGAAAAATCTTCTGATAATCCTGTGAGCGCCTATATTTTAGGAAGTTATGCTGTTAAAAATGCCGAACTTGAAAAAGGAAGGACACTGCTTCAAAAATCTGCAGATGCAGGTTTTTCGTATGCGTATCTGAATTTAGCTATTTTAGATAAGCAAGAAAATAAAGACTTTTTACCTGCCCTTACAAAAGCGTATCAGTTAGGGAATGCGTCAGCGAGTATTCTGTTAGCTGATTATCATTTAACTGATGCAAAGGATGATGCCGGATTAAAAGAAGCCCGCAGCATTTATCAACAACTAGCTGACAAAGGGGATAGTAGCGCTGAATTAAAATTAGGTTATATGCTTGAGTCTGGTTTAGGCGGCGGGGTTGATATGGCTCGTGCGGCCTTGTTATATCAACAAGCATCTGAGCAGGGCAACGCAATTGCGCAATACAAATTAGGGATGCTTAATCAATTGGGTTGGATTACAAGCCAGCCTGATTACCCAGCGGCTAAAGCTTGGTATGCGCGCGCAATGGATCATTATGCCCCAGCAGCGCTTGCATCTGGATACCTTTATGAAACAGTAGATGACAACTATGCAGAAGCATCTAAACAATATACCTTAGCTGCAAAACTGGGGAGTTCTATTGCCGAGTATAATCTTGGTTTAATGTATGAAAAAGGTAAGGGACAGCCCTTTGACGCTCAAAAAGCAGAAAAACTCTATCTTTTGGCGGCAGACAAGGGGCATGTGCAAGCCATGGTCCAGTTGGCGGGGTTATATTTTAAGGGGATTGATGAGCCTGATGAAGAAAAAGCAGTGTTATGGTATAAAAAAGCTGCTGACAAAGGGGATAGAGAAGCATTGTATCAAATGGGGCTTCTTTCAGAGACAGGCGTTGAATTAAAACAAAATTATACCGATGCAGCGCGCTATTATCGTGATGCCGCAGCAAAGGGAAATGACAAGGCAAAATTTGCTCTTGCGCGGATGTATCAGTATGGGTTGGGTGTACCGAAAAACATTGATAGTGCTGTTGCTTTATATACTGAATTAGCGCTTAAAAACAATGGCTATGCTCAATTCCAATTGGCAATGCTCAATGACAAGGGATCATCAAAAGAGAAACAACTGCTAGAAAATGCTGCAAAAAATGGCAGTAATCAAGCTTTAAAAACATTGCAGCGAATGAATGCAGAGGCAGCTGAGCAATTAAGTTTTATCGAACCCATGTCGTTTACAAAGCCTTTATTAAAAGAACTATCAGCACAACGACTTTATCTACTTGTCTTAAGCACATGGAATCGTGGAGATGAAGAGAATTCTCGGGTTTTATTGAGTAGTCTTTTAAAGCAATACCCTGATTATGAGCCTGCAAAACATGTTTATGATCAATTAATAGGGGTTAATCCTGTGGTATCAAGCGAAGACAAGGATTCAACACTTGCTAAGTCGGTGTAAGTTTTATAACATGAAAAAAAATGAATGGGCGGGCAATTGTTGATATGAAAATAAACCATTTAATTGATTCCAATGACGTCATCATCTCCCTTGATGTTGATGAGATGTTATATGATAAGCTGCAGCAGCTTATCGCAACTGGTTTTCACGTTGTTGAAATCAATGGGATTAACTCGTCATTGCTAACCAGTGTAATCCACGCTTATCCTCGGCTTAAAGTAGGCGTTGGCGGTATACTGAATACACAACAGTTAGAAGAAGCCTATCTTGCGGGTGCTCACTTTGCTACAAGCCCTGGATTTTTACCTGAGCTTGTTAAAACAGCTGAGGTTTATTCCATCAATTATATGCCAGGCGTTGCGACGCCTTCTGAAGCGATGCATGCATTTTCTTTGGGGTGTCAGCATGTGCGGCCTTATCCTGCAACGTATGCTTTTTGTAATTTACTGAATAAAATGATACCGTTACTGCATTTGTTTCCCGCTGAGATAGAATGGCAGGATGCGCTGCGTTTTCTTAATATTCCATCCGTATCGGGTGTGAGCGTTTTGAATCCTGTGATTGAGCAATTGAGTGTCTCACTTGAACTATGATAAGAAAGCGAACTATATCGTGCCGGCCACATGGCTTAATGACCACTTATCGTGCCGGTCAAATGACTTGATGACCGATTAAGCGCACTAAACTCGCTGTGCTTTTAGCTGTTCATCAGGTCAACTGCTCGGTACTATACATAAGAGATGTACGATAATGCGTTCCCGAGATTCTTGGATAGTAAAAAAACATGCTTCAATTTTTGATTCAAAAAAATATCAAATGGCGCAAGAGTTTTATAGATTAGCCATTGAAAGACAACCTAAAACACGCATTATTCAGGAAGAAGGTGATACGTATATTTTGTCCGAGCGTATCGATAATTTTGTTGAGCTCCCGCGTGATAGTAAAAATCTCTTTTCAAATGGGGTTATTACAGGCCTTGGTGAGGTCTTGCTGTTAGGATTATTTTTATGTGATATGAATTTGAATGAACGGTATATTGGTCTTAATCGAAAAAGAGAAGTCATTAAACTCGATGGGCGCAACTGTTTTGATGCGAAAGGGCATCACATTAATTTGTTAGATATCGAAACATTGCCTTTTCTAGAGTCGCTTAAAGCAGATCAATGGCTTGATGTTCATGAGGGGCTTTCAAATGCACCTCAATTTAGATTAGAAGTTAATCGTACGATACTTACCTTGTGTTTATTAACAGAAGAATTTATTTTTTGTTTTTTCAAAGCTTATGCGCCGGATATTTTGAGGACAGATCCTGCTATATTATTTGTTATTCAACGCCAAAAAGAAGTAATTTCGGCTGCCCTCAGAAATCGCTCTTTTCGAGACTATCTATTGCAAGAAAGAGTACGGTATCAAGTTTCTCAACGAATAAAGTCATTATTAAGTTTTAGAACAAGCGAAAACCAATGTATTGTATCGTTTCTAGACGGAAACCATAGTTTATTATTGAACAATGCCAAACTTCAGTTTAAGACCTTAATGCAATCGATAGAATTAGAGCGCATGGTTATTAAAATTTCAACTTTTTCTGCGGGAGACCATGACTTGTTACTATCTGATTTTGTACCGCGCATGAAAAGTGAAATACATGATGCAATAGATTCTCAAGCTAAAATGGATGCGCTTGACTCAAAATTAACGTGTATTTTGAATTCAGTGTCATCTAAAGAGGTACAGGATGTGAAACGTGTTATCGGTGATCTTAAGGTTAGTTTTTGGAGTTCATCGCGTGGAAAGGCCTGTGCTATAGAGACAGCACTTATTAATACTCCTTTAGAATCCCGTGGATCTGTTCTTTCTGAGCGTGCCTCGAACGAAGTTAAGCGCGCATTGGCAGCGCATACTTCTTTTTGGAAGAAGCATAAAGTATATCAGACGGTGGATGAGGGTTTAGATTATGGTAATGCTGCAGATTCATATAAAAAGTTAATTGATGCTCCCAAGGTTGACTAATGGATTATAATTATGCTCAAATGGATTTTTTTAGATCATTTAGGTGACTTGTGTCTGTGCTTTCCAAATATAGTTTTGTTCTTGGTTTCATGTTGGTTCCATGGTTTTCTTTTGCACTGCCTCTTGAAACAGCTCCCGAAATAAGAACTCATTTTAAAAACCTCATGGAGATTTCATGCGACGAGACAGCTACACAATGTTTTGCTGTAGGCATGGTTGAAGATAAGGTCACACGAAATTATATTGTTTATAAATCAGAAGATGCAGGCCTGACATGGAAAAAAAATAAAACCTTGTTTCATGAGCAACCGCCATTTGATGCGATGTTTGGGTATGCATTGATGCATATTGAGTGTGATACGTCAGGAACCCTTTGCCATATTACGGGCACCTCTCAGATGCTTCAATTATCGTTAGTGTTTACAACAGAAGACGCAGGCCATCATTGGACCAAACACATATTGCCCCGCGAAAATTACACCAGTCTGTCGACCGAAGCGATGGCATGTAGTGCAGCAGGCGAGCGATGTCTTGTCATAGGCGGCTGGGGTCAAGTGTATTCGACACAAGATAAAGGTCATACCTGGTTGAAACTTAATAATTTGCCAAGTGCCACAACTCTTGATAACTGGGAGGTTGATGCCATGTCTGATCTCCATTGTTCGGACTCTGGGCTTATCTGTACGTTGGTAGGCGGGGCTAGCTATTTTACTTCTCAAGGCTATGTCGCAAAACCAGTAACCTTTAGAACACAAGACGGTGGCTATACCTGGAGCGGTCCTGTCGCATTAACAAAAGAAAATAATACTGCACAAATTGACTATTTTTCACATGTCAGGTGTGATCGCTCAGGACTTCAATGCATCGCATTACGTTATCAAGAAAAATTTAAAAATTATGTTATTGAAACTGCTGTCTCAGCCTATGTTACTTCAAATGGTGGTGATTCATGGAAAGAAAGAGGCGCGATTGATAATGCAGCAGGTGATATTTACGAGCCATTTCATACGCTTAATTGTGATGATGATGGCTTGCGGTGTCTTGCAATCAGTTCACCGGCAGGTGTTGAAGATTCAGAAACTTTGGCATATATGAGTATAAACGGGGGTGCGCGGTGGTCAAAAACTTGGCTTAAAGTCCCTGTTGGAGCTTCTGTTTTAGATGCTTTTTGCGACAAGAATATGAGTGTTTGCCAGGCTGTTGGGATGATATTCTGATTTATTGAATCAACAGACCCTATCTTTCCATGATTATCCCTACTTAAACATGGCAAAATCAAATTATTTTGATGGATGGTTGCCCGCCTGCGCGGGCATGACAGATTTTTTTGTCATGTACGGAGGCTTTATAAACAATGTTATGGACTGGCCAGGTAAATTCGTTCAGAATAAGCTCACTTGTGGTCTGAAAAAGAATGTATACAGATATCTATGCGTATTTTTTACACTGTTTTACTTTATCTATTGTTGCCTTTTCTTCTTCTTCGTATGCTTTGGAAGGCGCGGCGTCTTCCGTCTTATGGCAATAGACTCTCTGAACGTTTTTGTTTAAATAAGCAACCCTCAGACGCCGTAGATGTTTGGATTCATGCCGTATCTTTGGGAGAAGTGGTTGCAGCAACCCCTTTAATTGAGCTTTTTCTTCAAAATAAATCACGTGTTTTGGTTACGACCATAACTCCCACAGGTTCAGGTCAAGTGACTAAACAGTTTGGTCAGCGCGTTCAGCATCAATATCTCCCTTATGATTACCCCTGGGCGTTACGTCGATTTTTTAAGCGGTATCAACCTAACGTTGGGATTATTATTGAAACTGAATTGTGGCCTAATCTGATTTCAGCAGCCAAATGCGCGGGGGTTAACTTATTCATTGTCAATGCGCGTATTTCCGAGCGCGCATTTAAGCAATATCAGTGGATTAAGTGGTTTCTGAAACCACAATTAAGTCAATTTAATGGCATTTTTGCTCAAAGCGACCTTGACGCGCAGCGCTTTGTCGCATTGGGCGCCCCTCAACAGGTTGTTAACATGTTAGGTAACATTAAATTTGATATTGAAATAAAAGAGCCCAAACCAACGCATGTGCAAGCACTTCAGTTGGCATGGGGTGCCACTCGTCCTGTCGTGATCATAGCCAGTACGCATGTTGGTGAAGAGGAGGCTATCCTTAAATCATACCTACAACTCAAACACGCTATTCCAAATGTATTATTGCTCATTGCTCCGCGACATCCTGAACGCTTTAAAGAGGTTTATGCATTGAGTATTGCTATGGGATATAAAACAGTGCGTAAAAGTGAGCGTGATATGCTGAGTGAGTCCACAGAGGTATTTATCATTGACTCTTTGGGTGAGCTATTATCATTTTATAAATTGAGTGATTATGCTTGTGTGTGTGGTAGCTTTGTTCCTGTGGGTGGGCATAATGTTTTGGAACCCATTGCGCTTGGCGTGCCTGTTTTTTGTGGTCCATTCATGCAAAATAGTCAAGCCGTGTGTGATGTGCTTATGGCAGCTGCAGCTATGAAGCAAGTTCAGGATACGGATGAATTGATGCGTGAGCTTATTCAATCGCATTCAACGCCCATCTTATTAAAGGAACAAGTCGAACAAGCGTATGCGGTATTGAAGCGTAATAGAGGTGTTGTTTTAAATACGTATAATAAAATCATTCAGCACGCTAATTTTTTATCTGAAAACGCGTGCTGATTGCGGTGCTAATTACCTTGGTTTTGTTTTTCTTTTATTTCAGACAACGTTTTGCAATCGATACAAAGTGTTGCTGTTGGCCTTGCTTCGAGCCGTTTTAATCCAATTTCAACGCCACACGCTTCACAATAACCAAAGTCGTCTTCTGATAATCGTTCAAGAGCATCTTCAATTTTTTTAATGAGTTTTCGTTCGCGATCGCGTGCTCTTAGTTTAATACTAAACTCTTCTTCTTGACTTGCTCTGTCAGCAGGATCTGGGAAATTTCCAGCTTCGTCTTTCATATGGTTTACGGTTCTATCAACTTCTTCCATAAGAGATTGTCTCCATGCAAGAAGAATGGCTTCAATATGACCGAGTTGTTTTTCGTTCATATAGTCTTCACCATCAATGATTTGATAGGGCGAGATACCCATGTTATCAGCGTTTTCTTGTTTCACGATGTGTTTGCTCTGGTTGGTTAAGTTGTGTTGTCTAAGACCCTAGATATATCAAAATTCATCGCATTTTTCAATGATAACTTATATTTAATTGAAAAACTTGATATATTTAAATACAAGAGAAATTTAAAATAGTCTACAACTATGAGATAGTGGTTCATTAAATGAAAATAGCGTTAATTACAACGTATGATTTTGCAATTCCCGGTGGGGTAAGAAATCATATCATTAAGTCATCTCTCCGGCACTATAGGTTGTTTGATGATTACTTGATAATATGAATAGTTCTATGATCTATGAGAAGTTGCATTATGAATTATTGGCTAATGAAATCAGAACCCTCTTGTTTTAGTATTGATGATTTAAAAAATTCACCCGAGCAACGTTCGCCTTGGGATGGTGTGCGTAATTATCAGGCGCGTAATTTTATGCGCAATGACATGCGTGTGGGAGATCAGATATTTTTTTATCACTCAAATTGTAAACAACCCGGAATTGTTGGTATAGCTGAAGTTGCAAGTAATGCTTATCCTGATTTTACGGCTTTTGATCCAAACAGTGACCATCCTGATTTGAGCAGCACACCAGATAATCCACGATGGTTTATGGTTGATGTACGATTTGTTGTAGAATTTAAAAACATTATTTCACTTGAGTCACTTAAGCAGTATCCGCAACTTGAAAGCATGCAGCTTTTAAAGAAGGGGAATCGCTTGTCTGTGTTGCCTGTCACAGCTCAAGACTGGCTTTTTATTCAAGAGCTTACAACTTAGATGAGTTTTTTTTTAAAAAAATCATTGTAATTCGTAACAAATTTGTTATTATTTTTTCGAATCATTTCGCGGAATGAAATGATCATCAACATAAACGGAGTTAAATTATGGAAAAAAGTAAAAATAGAGTCCTCGCTTATCAATTAGCAGTTCCCATTCCTAACGAAGCGCTCGATAACGTTTCGGGTGGCGCAAACCTGACTTCTCGACAAACCTTTGTTGCAACCGGTAATAGTGCACAAGGCCCAGATGTTGTATGGGAACTTGTCGCTGATTTTTAATCACATTATTTTTCTTAAGGGTTTCGATGACGAAACCCTTTAAAAAATGTCTTTTGTTTTTGATGTAACCACATGGAAGGGAGTAAACCATGAAATTTCTAATTCCAACCGAACCAGATGATACCCATGCAATTGTTTTAAAACTAGCGCTTGAAGATCGCGGGCATCATGTTGCATTGTTATTTACAGCAGATCAGCCAACGCGACAAAAAAATTCAATTTTTATCGAGCCATCGCGTTACTCGTGGCAAAGCGCCGATGCTTATTCAACCCTTTATGATCAACCATACGATGTGGTTTGGTGGCGACGTGCTCGTCGACCATTCATACCTAAAAGTGCCACGCATCCGGACGATTATCAATTTGTTATGCGTGAAAATTTGCTTTTTTATGAGTCATTTACCCATACCATGGCGCAAAATGCATGGTGGATAAATCCTAAAGAAGCAGCGCATCGAGCCAATTTTAAGATTTTCCAATTACGTGTTGCTGATGCGTGTGGAATGAAAATTCCTGTGACGCTTTGCTCCAATGACCCCAAAGAAATCCATTATTTTATTTTAAATCATGAAGAACAAGGCGTTATATATAAACCGATGTGTTCAAACTTTTGGTTTGACAGTGATTACATGAAAGTTGCATACACTGCGCGTGTTGGATTGCTTGATTTACCTGAAAATCATTTTTTACAGTCTGTTCCAGGAATATTTCAAAAGGAAATTAAAAAGAAATATGAATTGAGAGTGACGTGCTTTGGTGATTATATCGTGGCAGCCAAATTAGATTCACAAGCCCATCCAGAAGGTCAAATTGATTGGCGCGCCATTCAGGATAAAACATTACAGGTAACGCCTTATAAATTACCCTGTGTTGTTGAGGATAAAATACGCTTGTTTATGCGTAAACTAGGGATTGTTTTTGGGTCTTTTGATTTCATCGTTTCAACAGAAGGTGAATATATCTTTTTAGAAGTTAATGAACAAGGGCAGTTTTTATGGCTTGAAGAGTATTGTCCCGATTTAAAACTACTGGATATATTTGTTCATTTTTTATTGGCGCGCACCATTGATTTTAAATGGGATCCTGATCATGTGACGTATTCAATTGATCAATATCGTGTTCAAATGAAAGCGATGTGTGAAGAAAATATGGAAAAACATGTTGAACTCAATAGTGTTAAGGCACAAGGTCTAAAGGCATGAGGAGCCCTGTACATGAGACTTAAATATTGTATGACAATGCTTGTTGTGTTGGGGTCTTGGCAGGTATCTGCCAAGACAATTCTTGATGTCTATGGTACCGACCCAGCGACAGCTGCAAAAATAATCAAAAAATATGGCCCACAGGTGATAGCGGTTGAAGAGCAGATGAGCCCTACATCACTTGCCATGACAACTAATCCAGATGCTATTTTTGCAAAAAAAGTAGCTTTAATTGAAAAAATAAAAAAAGAAGGAGACTTTGCTTATGGCGAGTGGACAACGGTTTTATATCCTGGAAATCAAAATCAATATACAACCATAGAGGTAATCGACAAACAGGACAAACCGCGTTTAAATTTTGTTAATATCATGCAAAAGAACGATTTGATTACAGCCATGATGACGTATCAAATGCTGGCATTTAAATTAATGATGAGTGGTGCATTGGGAAAGGAGGAGATTCAATGTCCTTTTTATCATTGTATTACGGGATATGAACACCCTGAATTGAAGCCCTATTTACCAATTTTTAAAACAGGTGTACAAAAAGATAAACAACTAGTCCTGCGTACTTTAAAGTTGGATTTAGACCCTAGTCGACGAGCTGTGGCTGCCTTGTTGGTTGGCCATTTTACGGATCCTAACGAAATTGTGACTGTACTCTTGTCTTATGTACAGGATCCTGATTTGAGTGTTCGAAATAATGCGATTCGCGTAATTGGTGAAACCATTTTTCGCGGCAAACTTAAATCTATTCCTGTTGAACCATTCATTACGCTACTGGATTCGCCGGTTGTGAGTGATCGCAATAAATCTCTTCTTGTTTTGTTAAGTTTAATTGATTCAACAGAAGTAAAAGCACAACTCAGAGCGCATGGTGTTTCGCGTCTTTTGAGATTAATTGCGTTAAAACAACCTAATAATCACGATGTTGCTTATCTGTTGTTAAAGAAGATCAGTGAAAAAAATTTTGGGGAGCGGGATCTTATCTCATGGCAAGCATGGGCTAAGCAAAATGCATTAGGATGAGTGTGAATTACACTATAGTGCTCTTTGGGTAAGTGTCACAACGCTAGAAACAACTCGTCACGCTAAGGATGATGCAGCGAGTAAGAGCGTATATTTGATCTGGTATATTGGGAACAATGGAATGATAAAGTTTAGGCAAGAGGCCCTTGAGCATCTTAAAAATAAACAATATGGCGAAGTGTTTATTAATACACCCATGAACTATGTTATTGCTGGTATGGGGTTAGTCTTATTATTCGTGCTTATCTGTTGTTATTTTTGCTTTGCTCAAATGAGGGAACAGACCATTGTTAAAGGCGTTTTAAATTCGAGCAAAGGGGTTGTGCATGTGTATTCAAAACGTCCTGGTATTATCATAAAACAATGGGTTAAGCAGGGGGATTCAGTTACAAAAGGCGCGCCTTTATTTTTGATTGATACATCTTTAGATCGGTTGCGCCCCGATAACAACCAGCAGACACTAAAATCCTTTGCGAAAAGAAAAAAGGCATTGGAAGAGGATATTGCATATAAAGCGCATCAACTGATGATGTTAAAGCCTCTTTTGTTAAAGCACTATATTTCATCAGACGCGTATCGTGAAAAACATGATGAACTTGTTGCATTAAAAACCAAAAAAAGTCTTTTAACTATGGAGCTTATTCATTATAAGCAATCACGAGCACACACAGTTCGTGCTCCAGTGAGTGGGCTTATATCCAGTTTGACCTCTACCACCGGGCAATCTACCCAGGCATTAAAGCCGTTAGCAACAATTTTGCCAGAAGGTGCTTTTTTATTGGCAGAACTCTATGTTCCAGTTAAGCAGGTGAGGTTTTTGAAGTTGAATCAGCCTATTGTTATTCGTTACGATGCTTATCCTTATCAGCATTTTGGCACAGGCCATGCACGACTTTATGAAATGAATCAGACGATATTAACGGATGCATTAGAAGAAAAGTCTATTTCAATTGGAGCGCCTTACTACAAGGCTCGAGCTCATTTGGATAAAATCATATTGGCCGATAAATCAAAGCAGGCGTTAAAACCAGGAATGACTTTTTCTGCAGAAATTCTTGGGGTTAAACAGACCATTGGTCAATGGGTATTTGAAACATTGTATGGCTATCATAAAGAGCAACTATTATGAGTATTCGCTCTTCATTATTACGTTTTAGTGAGCGCCGCAGTTTGCCGTTGATTATGCAGGATGAGCGCGCAGAGTGCGGGCATGCTTGTGTTGCAATGGTGAGTAATTTTTGGGGATTAGCGCTTGATTTATTTACGTTAAGATCGCTCGATAGACCAACACTGTGTGGCGTTAACCTGCGTCATATCCAAACGCTTTTTGAACGATTAAATTTTAGAACGCGTGCATTAAGTGTTCCGTTGTCTGAACTCAATCGTGTAAAAACACCGGCAATTTTACATTGGAATATGAATCATTTTGTTGTTTTAAAATCGGTAAGACGACATGCCGTGGTTATTTATGATCCAGCTGAAGGTGTGCGCACATGCAGTATGGAGGAAGTATCTAAAGCGTTTACTGGGGTAGTTTTAGAGGCGATTCCGGCAGACAATTTTGAGCGAGTACGCGTAAAGTCAGAATTAAATTTATTTGATTTGGTTAAAACAATTAAGGGTATTCATCAATCCATATTATTTTTATTTCTATTATCGTTGTGTATGGAAATGATTGCATTGGTTAATCCACTCTTTCTTCAATATGTGACTGACCATGTAACAAGTTCGAATGCTTTGGGTAATTTATACAGCATTGCGGGTTGTTTTTTTATTTTAATCATGACGCAGGGTCTAATTGAATATATACGTTCAGCGTTTGTTTTGTATATTACCACCCATTTAACAGAACAATTTTCATCGAATGTCATGCGACACTTATTAAAATTACCGTTGAATTTTTTTGAGTCGCGACATAAAGGTGATATTCAGTCTAAATTTCAAGGTATAGATCAAATTCAGCGAAAGATTAGTACGGATTTTATTAATACACTTTTGGATGGCCTGATGTTGGGTATTAATTTGTTAGTCATGTTTCTCTATAGTCCACTGTTGAGTCTATTTGTTATTCTGGCGCAGGGGGCTAGTATTCTGATTCGCTATGCCTCATATATTGCTTTTAAAAAAAATTCATCAGCATCTATTCATTTACATAGCATCACGGCATCTGTTTTTTTAGAGACCTTACAAGGGATCATGCCTATTAAGGCTTATTCAAAAGAGGGCACGCGATTTAGACGGTGGCAAAATGGATATATTGATGCGCTGAATGCCGATATTAGGGTTTCTAAAATGCAAAATCGGTATCATGTGGCCAATTCTATCTTGTTTAATCTAGAGTTGCTTTTGGTGATTATTGTTGGTGCACATGCAGTTGTAGGAGCGTATTTTACGGTTGGGATGTTGATAGCGTTTCTTGCTTATCGGGCGATATTTGTTAATAAAGCGTCCTCTTTTTTTCAGCAGTTATTTGATTATAAATTAATTTCAATTCAATTGAATCGACTAGGTGATATTTTGCATCAACAACCAGAACAAGAGGTTGAGCGCTCTGCACTTGTTGAGATTGATTTTAATCAAGTCGTTGCGCTCAAGCATATTTCTTTTAAATATGACGCATCAAAATCATACTTATTCCAAGCCTTGGATATTGATATTTTTCCAGGTGAGAAAATAGCGATTATTGGTGCATCCGGCACTGGAAAAACCACACTTTTGAAAATCATGATGGGACTTATCAAACCCACGGATGGAGAAATATATATTGGTCCGTATTCAATGAAATCCATAGGGTTAAAAAAATACAGATCATTGACGGCATCCGTGATGCAAGATGATACCTTATTTAGCGGGTCAATTTTAGATAACATTGTTTTTTTTGATGATTCTATCGATATGCCCTATGTTGAATATGTAGCAAAATTAGCCTGTATTCAAGAGACCATTGAGGCTTTCCCCATGGGCTACGAAACGTTGATTGGTGATATGGGCTCTTTATTATCAGGAGGACAAAAACAACGAATTTTGTTGGCAAGAGCACTGTATAAGCGACCTAAAATATTGTTTTTAGACGAGGCCACAAGTCATTTGGATGACGACAACGAAAAAAGAATTAATCACGCTTTAAAGGCATTGAATATAACGCAGATTATTGTTGCGCATCGAGAGCAGACCATTAAAATGGCAGACCGTGTAATTGACCTTGGTCAATTGGGTGCGCTTTAGGGGAACTGGTGGGCCGTATAAGATTCGAACTTATGACACAGAGGTTAAAAGCCTCCTGCTCTACCAACTGAGCTAACGGCCCTAAAGAGGAAGCGATAATACCTAAATGCATGTAAAAAGCAAGGTATTTTGCTGTTAATATTTATTTTTTTGGATAAATTGACCATTCTATAAAATATAACTATGATCATGCTGTCTATACAAAGAATGTTTTGTATTATAAAAACACAGATTGTGTATGTTTGTGTCATGGTTTTTATGGGTGGTTGTACAGCTATTCCATCTAAAAAACCGCGCTCAGGAATACGTGTGTTCTTTACTCTCTGCACTTTTGGCGTAGGCTACAATTACCGTTTGCGTCACATCGTTTTGTTGTCGAGCAAAGTGGAAACCGTGATTCTGAGGGGATCATGTTTTGAACGGGACTGGTGACGATTACGCCGGGGTTTCCCCAGACATCGGGTTCAGTTACGTTAACCCCAGGCGCTTGACTATTCCACCACCCCCGATTGCTATAGTTAGCAAACGGTGTGGCTGATGCTATTAATCCTAAACTCAAACATAAAATCCGAAGGCTATACATGCTGTCTTATGATGTCGGTTGACATGCATTGAGTATAGTTAATTTTTATTCAATTTCCACAAACTCAAAGTCTTCTTTTCCTGCACCACAATCTGGACAAAACCAGTTTTCGGGAACTTCTTCCCATAATGTGCCTGCTGCTATACCATCCTCTGGCCAACCCATTGCTTCGTCGTAAATAAAGCCACAAATGACACAAAGATATTTTTTATATGCTGACATGGTTAAGAGACCTCATAATTAAAGTTAAATAAAAGGAGTTTGTGGTGCATTAAACCGCGTGATACTTTCCTCGGCACGTGCATTTTTCTGCTGAAAATCATCTCTAAAATGCCCACCGCGTGATTCGCGTCGAGCAAGCGCAGCACTGACAATTAATTCAGCATTTAAAATAATATTACGAAGCTCGATGAAATCACGGGTTATTGCATGTTTCCAATAGTAATCCTCAATGATGTGTTTGCGCTTTTGAATGAGCTGTAATAAATCATCAAGTCCTGCTTCGGTTCGGACAATCCCTGCATAAGAGGTCATTTCGCCGCGTAAACTTCGCCAGTGAGCGTTAATTTGACTTGCACGACGAGGGTTTACGCCGGACAGTGTGCTCCATTCAGGTATCGTTGTGCTTAGTTTCCAGGGGGTCATGATATCTTTTATGCTTGAGCGGGAAGTATTAGAAGCCATGACCGCTGCTTCTAATAGTGAGTTACTTGCCAAGCGATTTGCACCGTGTAAACCCGTGAAAGCCACTTCACCAATTGCATAAAGACGTCTGAGATCCGTTCTGCCATCAATATCCGTTAGAACACCGCCACATTGATAGTGTGCTGCAGGTACAACAGGGATCATATCTTGTGCCATATCAATGCCAATGGATAATAAAGTACGATAGATTTGTGGAAAGCGCTTTTTCAAAAATGAGGCTGATTGATGTGTAATGTCTAAGTATACAAAATTACTTTCGCTTTGTTCAATTTCATTAAATATAGCGCGTGAAACGACATCGCGTGTTGCAAGTTCAAGTTGCTCTGGCGCATACCGCGTCATGAAACGCTCTTGTGTGTCTGCGTTTCGAAGAAGCGCACCTTCGCCACGAACAGCTTCAGAAATGAGAAAATTAGTGAGGGTTGGGTGATGTAATAAGGTTGGGTGAAATTGGTAAAACTCCATATTTCCGATACGGGCACCAGCGCGATAGGCCATAGCAACACCATCGCCTGTGGCGACCATAGGGTTTGTTGTATATTGATACGTTTTTCCTGCGCCTCCGGTTGCTAGAACAACTGCATTAGCTAAAAAGGTTTGAATTTTATTTTGAGTACAGTCAAGGATGTATGCGCCTAAAATTTCCCCCTGATTATCAGTTCGGTGAGGATGGTAATGTGTGATTAAATTTACAGCAATATGATTTTCGAAGCAGGTGATCTGGGGGTGTTGTTTTAGTCGACGATGCAAGGCTTCCATGAGATTCAGGCCAGTCTCATCACCACAATGAGCAATTCGTCTATGACGATGCCCACCTTCATGACCCAGCGCATAATCATCCTGTTCTTTATCAAATGGAACGTCATATGCATTTAATGCTGCTATCGCATCTGGCCCTTGATGAATGATGCATTCTACGGTGGGTTGATAGCATAAGCCATCACCAGCATCAATCGTGTCTTGAATATGCGACGCTAGGCTATCCTCTGGGCTCAAAACAGCAGCAATTCCACCTTGTGCATAGCGTGTATTGCACTCGAGGGGTTCACCCTTGCTAAAGAGTGCAATTTTAAGCCGGGGCTCGAGCGCTAGGAGCTGCATGCAGTAATGTAGGCCCGCCAGTCCTTGACCAATAACGAGCACATCAAATCGAGTGTTGTTCATGAGTATGCTTTGACCAAAATTGAAGCAAGTCCAATATATTTCTGGGGCGTAAGCTGTAGAAGCTCCTCTTTTACTTCGTTCGGAATGGCAAGGGTATTGATAAATTTAGCCAGATGTTCAGCATCAATTTTATGGCCTCGGCTTAAATCGCGCATTTGTTCATATGCATTTTCAATGTTGTATCGACGCATCACGGTTTGGATAGCTTCGGTAAGGATGACCCAGTTTGCGTTGAGATCGTGAGTGATTGCTGCTTTATTGATTTGAAGTTTTTCATTCCCTTTCGCTATCGCTTGATATGCAATCAGAGCGTATGAGAAAGCGACGCCTAAATTTCGTAGAACGGTAGAGTCCGATAAATCACGTTGCAAACGTGACTGGGTTAGTTTGTTGGCAAAGTGCTCAAATAGCGCATTGGATAGGCCAAGATTTCCTTCCGCATTTTCAAAATCGATGGGGTTAACTTTATGAGGCATGGTTGATGAACCAACTTCGGTAGCAACGGTTTTTTGTTTAAAATAACCCAGTGAGATGTAGGTCCAAATATCGCGAGTATAGTCAAGTAAGATATTATTAATACGGATCATGATATGAGCGACTTCAGCAATGCCATCGTGTGGTTCAATTTGGGTGGTATATGCATTGAATGAAAGCCCTAGTGATGCAACGAATTGAGCAGAATGCTTTCGCCAGTCTACATTAGGGAATGCTAAGCTGTGGGCATTATAATTACCAACTGCACCATTGCATTTTGCAGCAATGAGTACTTCTGAAAGTTGTTGTAGGGGGCGTTTTAAACGCGCAGCAAAGTTGATAATTTCTTTACCCATGGTTGT
The DNA here is from genome assembly GCA_947504875.1 of Legionellaceae bacterium. GTDB lineage: Bacteria > Pseudomonadota > Gammaproteobacteria > Legionellales > Legionellaceae > CANNJI01. The sequence continues at coordinate 7,791 of CANNJI010000024.1, read as the reverse complement.
AGGTGTTGCAGCTTGACCATGTGTTCTTGCAAGCATTGCAATTTCGCCATATTGCTTCCCAAGCAGGGTAATGCCACCACTAATTTCTGCCAATGTGGGTTGCATAACTTGAGCGAGAGATTCTTTGATCATGAGTGCGTATGCAAGATTATTGATGTCTTCAGAGGTACAGCCAAAATGAATAAACGAGCTTATATTTTTTAAGGGCTCACATGCTTCGAACTGATCTTTCAGATAGTATTCTACCGCTTTAACATCATGGTTAGTTTGTTTTTCATAGGTTTTAATAACCTCTGCTTCTTCTTCATTAAACTGTTCGAGAATGCCTTTTAAAAATGTACGAGATGCATCATCGAGTTTTGAAATTTCTTGTATGGTATCGTTTGAAGCGAGCGACTCAAGCCATTTTATTTCGATAAAAAGCCGATAATAAATTAAAGCATACTCACTAAAGTAGGGGACCAGGGCACGTGTTTTGCCGATGTACCGTCCATCAATGGGCGAAATTGTATTTAAAGGAGATAGGGCCATGAAAAAATGCTCATCAAGAAAATTTAGAATGAACGTATGATAGTAAATTATACGCCAGGAGAGAAGCTTAAACGTGTATTTTGCACGGATATATTGTTCTAATCGCCTAATTTACTACGTCATTCATTGCTGTGCTCGAGCTGATTATTCAAAAGACAAAAATAAAAACATGTTATATAATTATGTCTCAAATAAATGGGGTCGAAGTAACACCCCACCCCATACGTCATCCTGAGTACAGCGAGGGATCTCAGAATGCGTCACTGTGCCACATCGTAGAAGATTCCTCGCTGTGCTCGGAAAGACGTGGGGTGTTACAAATATTTTTATTGTTGCTCAACATAGATGCGGGGTGAATATATCATGGTATACAGAACGGTGAATGCTCAAAATTTGTATAATTTTTATCTGGTTAAATGCCAAGCTGTTACAACAGACCTGGCAACAACGCCCGGACTCCCGAGCGCAGCGCTAGATGATGTTCAGGGGGATATGGAACAATTATTTCTTTTTGATCGAAATGAAATTATGTCTGATCTTACTTTATTGGATCAGTGTATAGTTGACTATTATCTGTTACGGGAGCAATCTCCACAGCTAGAACAAAAAAGAGCAGTTGCAAGACAAACATATGAGGATTTTCTTAAAAATAAACAGGTTTCAGAGGCGGAAGTAAACTTGCGGCGTGATTTTCAAGTAATGAGTACTTCTATCCAAAAAAGCCCCTACATCTCACAAGACACTAAAGCTAAAAAAATTAGAAAGTTGAATGAAGAATTGATTGAGGCCTTAGCAATGCAACTCAATCCAGAACTAGAAAAAATACATGAACAATTATATATGGCCCTCTACCAAGCGGACTATGACTACACACATTTGGTAAAAAATACAAATCAACTGAATGAGATTATTCCCAGATTACAAAATGGAATTACAGCAAAAATAGATTCACTATCATGCAAAATAATCAATGCCTTGACTCATAAAAAAAGTGTACGTTTTTTTCAGGAAATCAACGAAAGTGCTCCTGTTGATCATGCCATCGCTGATGAAACGCAACAGAAAAAAATAACTTAATTAATCTCAGCCACCCGCTCTTCTTCTTTCGCCTGCCCCACAACATAAGCGTCAAAAAAGGCATTAGGCTTTATGGCTATTGATTTTTCTTATGTGTATCCGTTACGATGTGGGTGGATTTACCAACCTACATCATGGAATATGTGGCAAAATAATGGGTTTTCCTTTCTTGAAGTTTTGATTTCCTTATTGATTGTATCGACGGTTTCGTTTGCTTTATTGAAGCAATGTTGGCGTGTGAATCAATCCGTTAACAATGCGCATGCGCAATATAACGCTTCTCTTTCAGATGGCAATGATCATGAACGGTTACTTTTTTCATGAACACTCGTGGCTTTGGATTGGTTGAGTTATCTATTTCTTTATTGCTTTCTACAATGATTATGATGTTACTTGTGCAGCAGGTTATTCATATTCGGCGACAGTATCAGCAGGTTGAAACATTCATTGGTGAGTCGATGGGGTTAGCTTGGGTGAGTGATTTGATAAGACACAGTATACGCTCAGCTGGATTTACCCCGTGCCTACGACTCGACCATCTCACCACGGCCGCACATCAAAATTTCTCACCGATTGAAGTAAGCAATTCACCGCACGCATCAATCACTATTCGGCGGATGAATGAAAGGGTAGCGCGTGTGCTGGAGCAACGTTCGACATCTGTTTTGCGTGTTGAGCCGATACCCTTTCAACTCAATAGAACGGTATTAATTGCTGATTGTAAACATGCTGAAGTTCATGAGCTAGAGAAAATAAAAGCTACATCATCAGGCATGATATTAACATTAAAAGCCCCTTTGCGTTTTGCTTATGAGGCCCCTGTATATGTGGGGGAGTGGGTGGTTGAAACTTTCTTTATAAAAAAGTCAGCACTTTATTATAAAAATGCTCGGGTTGATGCGCTAGCGCGGTGTATACATGATTTTGATGTCAAACTCAGTGAAAATCAGGATAAAAAGCTCATTCAGTTGCGTTTAACGCTGGATGGTGGGCGTGTTGGGGTATTAGATACAATGGTTCGCGCATCATGAAAAATTATTCCGGTTTTATTTTGTTAATCAGCCTTATTCTGTTTAGTGTGTTAAGTCTTATTGTTATATCCGGGATGCATTCAGTGTTACTTTATTTGAATATGAATAATCAATTGCTATTAAAGCATACCGAATTTTATGCGTTGGAGCAGGCCTTAGATGTTATCGTCAGCAGAAAGGCGTTCGTTGTTAACAATGCATGCGAGAATGGCTGCAAGTTAAATTTGCACGATAAAATATATCATTACACCATAAGTGATTTTGGGATTTTTCCTTGTTTGCAGATAAGGCTCGTTCAGAATATTTTCTCGAGCCATCATTGGGGGATTATTATTTTCGCGTTAGAATTCCCATTAGAAAAACTGAGTGTGCGTATTGCAACGCGTGAACCTGAAATCCTTTGTTTGGAAAGGACCACACGATTTATTTCGGAAGGCATGATGAGTTGGAAGTATGCTTGACACAAACACTATCCGTGTTAAAATAGAAGCTATTTTGTGCAATATAGAGTCAGGTAAATTATCCATGAGCGATACAGTTCGACGGCCACTTTTATATATCTTAATGATTCTACTGGGTATTTTCAGTGGTTTCACAGACATTATATTCTTTCAGAAACTCGGACTGTTTGTTGCCGATGTTTTTATTCGAATGTTTAAATGCATTAGTTTACCCATTATTTTCATGTCCATTATCGTGACGTTGTCAAGTTATCGTTCAGATGGTGTCATGCGGCGTTTTTGGCAACGCACCATGTGTTACACGCTCGGTACAACGCTTGTTGCTGCGGGTATCAGTTGTCTTTTGTATCGACTCATAAAACCGAGTATGGTAGGGGCTGGAGGCGTGGTTCACGCGTTACCTGTTGCTCAAATTAGTTATCTTGATCATGTGTCGAGTTTAATCCCCACAACGTTCCTGTCGCCATTTTTAGATAATCAGGTTTTAAGCGTGCTTTTTTTGGGGGTTGTGATCGGAATTGCAACACGCTTTATTCCAGATCATGATGCTCGTCAGACCATCTCTCATTTTTTCAAAGGTGCGCACGGCTTATTGATGGTTATCACGCGTTGGATCATCGCAATTATACCCATAGGTCTTTATGGGTTTATTACAACCACAGTGGTGCAGTTACGTGGAGGGGCTGATTTGAGTGGTATTGGGGAATATTTGCTTGTGATTGTATGTGCCAATTTAATTCAAGGATTTATCTTGTTGCCTTTGTGGTTAAAATCACATCGAATCAGCCCTGTTATGGCAATGAAGGGCATGTTGCCAGCGTTATCGCTTGCATTTTTTTCAAAGTCTTCGGTAGGAACGTTACCTGTGACCATGGATACGATTGAGAAAAACTTAGCAGTTAAACCTGAAGTGAGTCGTTTTGTATTGCCGCTTTGTACCAGTATTAATATGAATGGTTGTGCTGCGTTCATTTTTGCAACGGTTATTTTTCTTATGCAAAATCATGGCATTGAGATAACCTTTGGTACCATGTTGTTATGGGTTGTTGTATCTACGGTTGCGGCAATTGGTAATGCTGGGATACCCATGGGGTGTTTCTTTTTAAGTGCAAGTTTGCTTGCAAGCATGAATGTTCCAATCACACTGATGGGGCTTATTTTACCTTTTTATAGTTTAATTGATATGTTGGAGACGGCCCTTAATGTTTGGTCTGATGCGTGTGTTGCAACCGTGATTAATGAAAAAGTGGTTGATGCCGGTGCGTTAATTCCCTAGGATAGGGAACTATTTTTAAATGGATTAAGCACATGTCACGATTTTCCAGAGGAAAGCTCTCTGTAGTTGCTCCTTTTTATAATGAAGAACAGATCATTGTTGCGTTTATTGAACGAACGCTTGCTGTTCTTAATTTAAATTTTGATAATTATGAATTAATTCTTATTGATGATGGTTCGACAGATCATTCTGCGTTGGCTTGTATGCCTTTTATTCAAGTTAATCCTGCAATACGGTTAATCTCTTTTTCTCGAAATTATGGTCACGAAATTGCATTAACGGCCGGGCTTGATCATGCAGCGGGTGATTTTGTTGTATTGATGGATTCTGATCTACAACATCCGCCTGAATTAATTCCTGATTTGGTTAAAAAATCTGAAGAAGGATACGATGTTGTATGTGCATCCCGTACCAATCGTGTTCATCAATCGTTGTTCAAGAAAATAACCGCGCATCTTTTTTACGCGATATCTCGTAAAATGACCAAACTTAATATTCGATCGGATTTAGGCAATTATCGTCTTTTAACGCGCGTGGTTGTTAATTCGCTCAAGCAAATGAAAGAAAGTAACCGCCATCTTGTGATGATGTTTGCTTATGTGGGTTTTAAAACAGCCGTTATACCCTATGAGTGCTTGGAGCGAACTGTTGGGCGAAGTAAATATGGTCTGCGCGCACTTATTAACTTGTCTCTAGATTCTATCATCGGCTTTTCGGCGAGGCCTTTACGATTGATGTCTGTTTTTTCTGTGTTTATTAGTATTGTGATGATGTTTTACGCAGGATTTGTGTTGATTGAAAAATTATTTTCGCATCAAGCTTTAGCGGATGGTATTGCTTCCATTATATTTTTGATTTCTGGGTTATTTTCAGTGCTGTTTCTTTTTTTGGCGATCATTTCTGAATACATTAGTCGGATTTTAATAGAAACTAAAAATCGCCCATTGTATTATATCAAAGAAGATACAACGCATGACCGCTTTGCTTAAAAAAATAATACTCTGTGCCGATGATTATGCGCAAAACGAAGATATTTCTCATGGCATTGTAAGCGCTGTTGATGCAGGGCGCCTTAATGCGGTGAGTTGTTTAACAACGTCTGCCTACTGGTCCGATGCTTCTATTGACCTCTTGAGCCGTAGACCACACGTGTTCATTGGACTTCATTTTAATTTGACGCACGGGTTAGCATTGAGTGATGCTTGGAAATCGCGCTATGGTCAATATTTTGGTGGTCTTTTGGGTTTATTAAAAGCATCTTATTTTAACCGATTAGATCATGAGGTATTAAAAGCAGAGTGTGCTGCACAACTAGAAGCATTTCGAGATGCGCTTGGGGTGTATCCCGACTTTATTGATGGACATCAACATGTTCATCAATTGCCTCAGGTGCGTGAGGCGGTATTGGCGGTATATCAAACGAACCAAGTCAAAGGATTTATTCGAAATACGTCATGTGATATGCGCTTTTCAAAAGCATATGTTATTGCTCGATTAGGCGGTTCAACGTTTAAACGTATATTAGATAAGAAAGGGATATTAACAAACGCAAGTTTTAGTGGGGTTTATCCTTTTCGTCGCGCGCCGGATTATCGTCGGTATTTTAATACTTTTTTAAATCAGAGTTTAAATCATGGGTTAATCATGTGTCATCCTGGCAATCGTTCATTCGATAGGACGGATCCTTTAAGTTTCTCTCGGTGTTACGAGCTTGAGTATTTAATGAGTGATAGGTTCCTTGATGATTTATCTTTTCATGGAGTCGGTCTTGTTCAAGTCAGCAGATAAATCTTATCGTCTAATGTTTATATTGTTTTGTTTTTTACTGATTTGTCGTTTAATTTCGATGATATTTATACCGTTAAATGATACGACAGAAGCGCGATATGGTGAAATTGCTCGTATTATGCTTGAAACAGGCAATTGGGTTACGCCCATGCAAGCCTATGGGGAGCCTTTTTGGGCGAAGCCACCTTTATCGATGTGGATGCAAGCTTTTTCGATGAAGTGCTTTGGGGTTAATGCTTTTGCAGCACGTTTGCCAGCGTTGCTTTTATCATTGGGCGTACTTGGTTTAGTGTGGCTATTAGCTGATAAACAAAAGGGCCGATTCTTTGCAATATGTTCAGCTGTAGTTTTAGCAGGGAGTCCATTTTTCTTTTTGAGTGCGGGGACGGTGATGACTGATCCGTACTTACTGTTTTGTTTGACCTTATGTATGGTCTCATTTTGGCTATCTGTTGCTAAATCTGAACGATTATGGGGGTATCTTTTCTTTGTAGGGTTAGGCTTAGGGCTGCTTGCTAAAGGACCTCTTATTGGTGTTTTGGTGGGTTTTCCAATATTAATATGGACAATTAAACAAAACGCGTGGCGCGCGATCTGGACAAATTTACCATGGTGCTCTGGTGTGTTACTGATGTTATGCATTGCTATGCCATGGTATATATGGGCTGAATTAAAGACACCAGGATTTTTAAATTATTTTATCGTGGGAGAGCATATTAGCCGATTCTTAGAACCTGGATGGCAAGGCGACAAATATGGATTTGCTCACAAGGCGCCCTTGGGTATGATTTGGATTTATGCTTTGATTGGTGTGATTCCTTGGGTAATTTATGGTGTTATTGGTTTGATAAAGTCCCGCAAATCAATTCAATTAAACTTCAAATGGCTTAACGATGATGGATGGTTAAGTTATTTATTATTCTTTATGTTAACGCCGCTTCTTTTTTTTACCATGGCACGTAATATCATTTACCCATATTGCTTTCCTTTTTTACCTGCTTTTGCACTTTTATTTTCTGAATTGTTGGTTAGCGTTTTAGCAAAAAAAAGTAATCTTATGTATCCAGTAGCCGCTATTGTTGGGGTCATTTTTTTGGTGGGAACCGGACTGTTTGTGATTAAACCTGTATGGGTTGAAAAATCTCAATATCGAGTGATTTCCTCGTGGCGAGAGCATTCAGTTATGAGCGACCCTTTGATTTATTGGGCAGACAAAACAGAATATTCCGCCAGATTTTATTCACATGGGCAGGTGAAATCGACACACGATCCATTGCAGTTATCTGCTTGGCTTGCCGTGCGACATCCTCAATATTTAGTTGTAAATGCAAGAGACCTAAACCAGATTCCAACTGAAATTCAACATCGACTACATCGCATAGAGCAGATTCAAATCTTAAAACAGTCCATGGTTCTATTTAAGACAAAATAAGCTGAATAGAGTCGTTTTCACAGTCATCACCACTCTACACACAAAGTTACCCACAGAAAATGGGGATAACTTGTCGGTGTCGCGAAATTATTTGGTCGTAAAACAACCTTGATGCGATTATTTTACATCATTTGCCTTGCTTGAAATTAGAGTGGCGCATTGCTCACAAGGTTATCCTTGCTTTATGGCCGCCTC
>CANNJI010000023.1 GCA_947504875.1 Legionellaceae bacterium | reverse complement strand
GCATCAGGATTTTAGCGATTTTTCGTTGAGGGAAGAGGGGATCCGTTCCGTGTAGCTGATAAAGATCGGATAAATTATGAACTGTTGTTTTAAAAACAATCAGTCATTAGCTAATTAAATATTTTGCGATCATCGCTGCGGAATGTGAGCTATGACTTTAAGAAACAAAGAAAAGCCAAAGAAACAAGAAAGGACGAGCGAACGCATGGAACCTTATCTGGGGCCTCTTTATGGCCTAGTGTGTACGTCGGGGTAGTTTTGAGACAACTTTGTTCCTTATCCACCGATATAGTTGTCACTATATCGCGCTGTTTCACTATGCTCTACCAAGTTTGAGGACGTAAAAGAAATGCATAGTGCTTCCGCAAAAATTCAATTTTTGGTTCGAAAAATATTGCCAAACGAAAAAACGACGCCAAATAGTGTAAGGCTTGAAGGCAATATCTTAAACTTATAATGCCTAGAGAATTACGTTATGTGCTCAGCTACCTATCGCACGTATCTTGGCTGGCGCCGTCCGAAGGTTGAAAATGGATCTCAACCTCTTCCCTTGGGAGTCCCGCACCCTCAACGGTAAGAATCTGGACAAGGTTACTAAGAATCCTTTGTGCCTGAGCGCGGTCCCAGAAGTTCTGATGGTAGTTCAACTGTAAGTTAGCAATGCCATTGATCGTTAGTATCGAAAAAAAAACCGGAAAACGCGGAACTTCTGGCGAGTTGCCAGTTGTAAAAAAAGGGAGGCATATTCTAGCGAGAATTTCCCCCGGGGAAACTCCGGCGGTGCCATATTGGTAATATTCAAGATTTCAGGTCCAACGGATGCTGAGCTACACTCTTCACTTGACGAAAGATGGGCTCCAGCCTGTGTGTGGCGAATTGCTAATTTTCATATTTTGATACTTTAGCAATTCACCACACACAGGCCAAAATCCCACGAATATTAAAACGGCTGCGCCGTCGCAAAACTTCTAAGTTTTGCGGTGAAAATTGATGCCGCGAATTCATTGGGCGAAATTCGTTGCAAATAAAAAAGGATTGAAGTATGAAAATTAGGGCTCCGTTGCAAATAATCTCACATGAGTATACCCTTGTGAGATGGATGAGATAAGCAAAAAAATATTATCACATGATTTCTATTTTAATTTGTGATAGCCAGGGATCTCAAAGACTAGATTCAGTTGATTGGGTTAAGGAAAATTAAATTGAATGAGATGATTTAATGCGGCGGAATTTGTAGAAACGAGCAGGTCATGAAACATGATTTGTAACTCCCCACCAAAAAAGCTACGCCGTTTTGGTGGAAGTAATATAGTCTTTGGATTATTTTATTGATTATCGTGTACCAATAAACTCATCATCAAAATAACGCTTTAATTTTGTACGCAATGTGCCGCGGCTAACACCCAATACACGAGCTGCTTTTGATTGGTTGTAACGTGTCATTTCCATAACCGTACGAAATAATGGCGCTTCAACTTCTTCAACAATTAACGTGTATAAATTTAAATTGGCATCTTTGCTGCTAACCGTTGAAAGATAACCTTTAACTGCAGTGATCACCTGTTGGGTCAATGCTTCATGACTTACAGCAACATTTTCTAATACAGCACTCATTACACTCTCCAAAAAAATATCGTTAAAAACAAAACGGTAAATATACAAACAACTTGTTGTTCATTGACCATGAGCCGGATCATACCAAATATCTCAAAGAGTGTAAATGTTGTTTTAACAATATTCATATATTAAGGCAAGATTATTTCCTATTTTATGGTAAAACTTTCACCACATCCACACTGTCCCGTCTGATTTGGGTTAATAAACTCGAACTTATAGTTCAACCCCTGACGCACATAATCTACTTTTAACCCCTTTAAATAAGGATAACTTGCCCGGTCAATGCAAATGACATAGGTTTCATCTAAAGGTAGAACAATGTCTTCTGCTAACGGCGATTCAATATAATCAACCACATAAGCCAGCCCCGAACACCCCGTTTTTTTTACAGAAAAACGAATTCCCTGTGTGTTGGGTGTCTTTTTTAAATAAGAGACCACATGATTCACAGCTGCTGGTGTTAGCTGAATTTTTGGCAGAGACGACGCTTGATGATGGACAACATCACTCATATTGACTCCTTTTTTCTTAATAAAGAAACTTCTTGGTTAATAATAGATACCGCACGCATGACTTCTTCATCCGTTGTAAATCGACCCAACGTTAATCGAACCGAGCTTTGTGCCCTTGCCTCACTTAAACCCAATGCTTTTAATACATAAGACGGTTTTGTTTTTGATGACACACACGCAGACGTTGTTGATATTGCTAAGTCTTTTAACGCAATCAGTAACTCACTGTTGCTAATCCCCTCAAAACAAAGGTTTAGATTACCCGCTATTCGCTCAACCACACTACCATTGATGGATAGCCCTGGCAAATGTGCAATGCCATCCCATAAACGATTACGTAAACTTAGAATGCGGGCTTGCTCTGATACGCGTTCTAATTCCGCAATACGATAGGCCTCCCCCATCCCAACAATTTGATGCGTTGGCAAGGTGCCTGAACGCAATCCACCTTCATGCCCGCCACCATAACTTTGCGGTTGAAGACGAACGCGTGGATTTTGACGCACATAAAGCGCCCCAATCCCTTTGGGGCCGTACACCTTATGGGCAGATAAAGACATTAAATCAACACGCAAAGCTTTTAAATTGATCGCAAGTCGTCCTATACTTTGCGCAGCATCCACATGAAAAAGTATTCCTTTGTCTTTGATACAATCAGCAATTTCAGATAAATTTTGAATAACCCCTATTTCATTGTTCACGTGCATCACTGAAACCAATACCGTGTCGGGTCTTAATGCTTTTTCTAAAGCCTTTATATCCAATAAACCATCGGGTTTAGGATCCAAATAAGTGACCTCGAATCCTTCTCGCGCTAACTGTTGAAAACTATCCAATACGGCTTTATGCTCGGTGCTCATGGTAATGAGGTGTCGGCCTTTACGCTGATAAAACCGAGCGGCCCCAAGAATAGCAAGATTATTAGACTCTGTTGCCCCGGAAGTAAAACAAATCTCCTCCGCCAAAGCGCCTATCACCTCGGCAATTTTTTCTCGCGCAAGCTCAACCGCAGCACTGGCCTCATGACCATAGGTATGGGTTATCGACGCAGGATTTCCAAAATGAGCATCTGGCCCCATATATTGAAGCATCAACTGAATCACCCTTGGGTCGATGGGCGTTGTTGCCATGTAATCAAAATACATCTGTTTTCTCATACGCATTTACTCACGGAGATGCTGTTCAATGTGCGTCAATATTCCACGTAAAATACTGATCTCTTTGACTTCAAGTTTAGCACGATTAAATAAACGACGAAGCCGTTGGAGTAAACGCTTAGGATGAGAAACGTTTAAAAAATCTATGGCAATCAAGACCGACCGCAAATGCTCATAAAATCTTTCAATGTCGTCCGCTGTTGCTAATGAATCTGTTTTCATTTCTACGCTTGCTGAGGGATTTAACAGTTGCATTCGTATTTCATACGCTACAATTTGAACCGCTTGCGATAAATTAAGAGAACTATACTCAGGATTACTGGGTATATGGATATGATAATGACAGTGTAATAACTCTGGATTCGTTAAGCCTGCATGTTCACGACCAAACACCAAAGCCACTTGGGTTGCATCCGGCTCAATAATAATTCGTTTAGCCGCCTCTGCTGGCGTAAGCCCTGGCAACGCCAGATCACGCGGACGCGCACTTGTACCCAGCACCAGCTGGCAGCCCTCTAGCGCCTCAGCCAAGGTGTTGGTTATCACCACGTTGTCAAATAAGTCATCCGCCCCCGCAGCCATCTCATGCGCACGATAATCAGGGAATACTTGAGGCGTGACTAAATACAAACGCGTTAACCCCATGGTTTTCATGGCGCGAGCCGTAGAGCCAATATTTCCGGGATGCGATGTCGCAACCAAGACCACACGAATAGATTCTAAATTCATACTGATTAAAAATTAACGTAAAGACGAGCGTTACTATACACTAAACTGTGATAGAATTTGCATTATTCTAAAAAAACGAGTTATTTACATGCAACCACTTCTTAATATTGCAATTAATGCAGCACGCCAAGCCAGTGATGTTATTATACGACACGTCGAACAACTTGATCGCATTAAAATCATGGCCAAAGGCCACAAAGAGTACTATACCGAGGTCGACATCAAAGCCGAGCAAGCCATTATTCATACCATTCATAAAGCTTATCCTGATCATGGCATTATTGCTGAAGAAAGCCCGGCATATCTCCCTGATGCTGAATGCGTTTGGATCATCGACCCCTTAGACGGCACCAACAATTACTTGCATGGTTTTCCATTTTATTCTGTTTCTATTGCTGTACAAATTAAAGGGAAAATTGAACATGGTGTTGTGTATGATCCCATTCGTCATGAATGTTTTTCAGCAAGTCGTGGACGTGGGGCACGTGTAAACGACCGAAGGCTTCGCGTAACTAAACAAACGCAATTAAGTGCTTCTATGATAGGAACCGCATCTTCGTTGCAACACGAGACGAATCCAGACAACATTCTTGCCGTACATAACCTCATGGCTCAGTGCGCAAACGTACGCAGAACAGGCTCAGTCGCGCTCGACCTCGCCTACGTTGCAAGTGGCCGCCTCGATGGCTTTTTTGAATCAGGGCTTAAATCTTGGGATATCGCCGCAGGAAGCTTATTGGTTCAGGAAGCAGGTGGGCTTGTGAGTGATTGGCAAGGTAAAGATAATTACGTAAACAATGGTCAAATTGTTGCATCAACACCCAAAATATTTAAATCCTTGTTGCAAGGGTTACAGCCAAATACTTGATTTTGACTGTATGGTTTTAACAATAAACTTTTGTAAAGTGCGCTTATTTATTATAAACTAGTCATATGACTAGTCATATAAGGAGCGCGCCATGAGCACTTGGCCAGTACAAGATGCAAAATCCCATTTTAGTGAATTACTCAACACATGCATTAGCGATGGCCCACAAATAGTGACGCGTCGAGGTCAAGAGGCAGCCGTTCTTGTATCAATTATCGAGTGGCGGCAATTGCATCACGCCTCACGCCCCTCATTAAAGTCCTTATTACTTTCTGATGTCGGCCGAACAACGCTTGATATACCTCAGCGTGGCGTGTCTAAACGCCGAACTCCACCTAAATTATAGGAGGCAGTATGTATTTAATCGACACCAATATTATTTCAGAGCTACGTAAACCGCGACCCTATGTTGGTGTGATTTCTTGGTTAGAACAAACAGCAGAAACAGATCTATACCTTTCAGCAGTTACGTTAGGCGAGATACAAGCCGGTATTGAGATAACGCGCGAACAAGATAAACATAAGGCCAGTATAATAGAAGCCTGGTTGGCGCAAATTGCGCAAACTTATAACATATTACCGATGAATGCGGAAACGTTTAGGGTTTGGGCTAAATTAATGCATAAAGAATCAAACACCGTTTATGAAGATGCCATGATTGCGGCCACAGCTATTGTACATAAATTAACAGTTGTAACCCGAAATATCCGAGATTTCAAACGCTTCGAAGTTCAAGTATTTAATCCTTTTGCATGAATCATCTGATGGCGATCAAGCCAGGCTTAATCCAGCAACTTCCTGCTCAGCAGGGTTCGTTTGACTTGACTCAGCAGATGCAAAAAAAGAAAACGGTGTTTGTTTTTTTGCTGTTGTATCTTGTTTTTCTTCCTGCTGCACATCAAATAAAATTTGAGCAAATTCAGTGGCATAAAATTGAGTATTAAAAAGCGTCATTACGACAGCATCTATAAAGTTAGCGTAACGTTGAAGCCCATCAGTCAAAGAGCTGTAACCTGCTGCCTTGAGTGATTGATCTAAACAAACAATGCCAACCAAAGCAATAGCAATGCTCATGGCTGCCAGAAAACTGAAGTCCAAGAGTCCCATGATGACTCCCCCTAGGGTACAAAATAGAGCAAACGCTACCCCTGCAAGATATACTGGCAGTTCAAGTGCTATCAGGGTCAAATAAGCATAATTCTTTTGATTTAATAAAGCATAGGGTTTATTTTCTTTTTCTTGTTGCGCTATTTTAAAATAAACTTTCATTACATTTTGATAAAATGCGTCTTGTTCTAAACAGTTTCTCAGAATAGCAGCAACAGCTTCAGCATGCTTTCCGTGATCCAGTTTCTTGGCAAAGTCACTCGTAGGTGCAGTTGATTGCAATTGAATAAGATTTTTTTTAAGGGCTTCATTGCTGGTGTGTCCATTGAGCAATAACAAGTCAAAAGCAATATTTTCATTATTAAAAAGAAAGGAATTATTTATTTTTATGTTATCAATCAGAAAATAATAACTTTGATAAAATTTTTGATTAACGCGCTCTAGCTCGTCTTCTGTTAACTGATAAATTTCCTTGATGGTTGATTTAAAAAATGGCGTCTGCGGTACAGTAGGCAAACTAAATGATTCATATTCAACATAAGCTTTATTTGCATTGACTGACGCGTAATGGAGAAGATCATGTTTAAGCTTAACTGATGGTTCTAAAGACAACGACGTAGTATGTGTGAATGCAGATCTCATGAGGGCCTCTATAAAAAAGTAACGCGTCATCCCTCGCTGTGCCTGGGATGACGCACGACACTGGTTCTTAAAAAGGCATATTGTATCATGTAAAAAACTTGTGTCAATTAAACTGCCACCCACCTGAGCAGGTGACCTGCAGTATCACTGAAACCCAGGCTTTAAACCCAAGGCCTTCGGCAATTGACCTGCAAGTTCTGCGCCCATGTTTTTCGCTACTTGATCAAGCACACTTTCCTTTTGTGTATAATCAACGATTGTTTCAAGTTTAATAATATCTCGCGCAATCTCACCACTGCTGGCAAAACCATCAATCAAGCCGCGTGCTTTAGCTTGCGTACCCGTCCAAAATAACCCTGAAAAAATATCATCATCAATTTTTAAACGATCACCACGCCCCGCTTTGACCTTATCAATAAACTGTTGATGCACCAGATCAAGCATGACTTGCAATGTTGCTTCTTCTTGGGGTTTAACCGGTGAAAATTGATCCAAAAATGCCTTGTTAACACCCGCTGTTTGAAGTCTACGAGACACACCGAGTTTTTGTAGCGTATCAACAAAACCAAAACCATTATAAATGACACCAATTGAGCCCACCATACTGGAAGGATTGGCATAGATTTCGTCCGCAGCAGCAGCAACATAGTAAGCAGCCGATGCACACACATCAACACACACCGCATACGTTTTAACGTCAGGATGTTTTTGTCGATAATATTTTAGGGCATTATACATATAGTCTGCTTGGACTGGGCTGCCGCCAGGGCTATCAATACGAACAATAAGCGCTTTTAAATGTTCATTGTCATATGCATCTTCAAGACCTGCTATAAAATTTTCAGCACTCGCTGATTGACCATCGGCAATTGTTCCCTGAACATCAATGAGACCGACATGCGAGCTCAATCGCCCCCCGCGGTCCATATGATCGGATGAAAATAACGCATATCCAATCAAACCAAACAAAACCAACAAGAGAACACGAAATATCAATCGTCCTATTCTATTGCGTCGTTGATCGCGAACATAAGCCCGAACCAACTGCGTTAATACAGCGTCTTGATCTGGCTTATCGAAATTTGTCATGAAAACACCTTGATTTTATCAGTGAAAGACCCCATTTTACGGTAGATGGATATAAATTAAAATAAATAAATAAGAGAGTTTTATTATGCGCATCGATAAATTAACATCTAAATTTCAATCAGCCCTTGCTGATGCTCAGTCCTTAGCCCTGGGACGTGACAGTGGATTTATTGAACCCGAACATCTCATAAAGGCGTTACTCGATCAACAAGGTGGAACGTGCAGCCCCCTGTTAACAAAGGCCGGGGTTAATCTGTCTCAACTGCGCACCTCCATTGATCAAGCCCTCGACAAACTCCCTAAAGTAACGGGTACCGGAGGAGACATTCATCTGTCAAATTCATTAAATCGTCTTTTAAATGTAACCGATAAAATCGCACAAGACCGGAAAGATAATTATATTTCAAGCGAACTGTTCATTCTTGCCGCCATCAATGAAAAAGGGAATGTAGCCAAATTACTTGAACAAAGTGGCGCAAGTGTAGAGCGCATCAAAAAAGCTATCGACGATATACGAGGAGGCGAAACTGTGAGCGATCCAAACGCAGAAGAACAACGTCAATCATTAGAAAAATATACCATTGACCTCACTGAGCGTGCTGAACAAGGGAAACTTGACCCCGTCATTGGGCGTGACGATGAAATTCGACGTACCATTCAAGTATTACAACGAAGAACAAAAAATAATCCTGTGCTCATTGGTGAACCTGGTGTGGGTAAGACTGCAATTGTCGAAGGCCTCGCCCAACGAATCATTAACGGCGAAGTACCTGAAGGCCTAAAAAACAAACGTGTGCTTTCACTCGATATGGGCTCATTGATTGCTGGCGCTAAATTTCGTGGTGAATTTGAAGAACGCTTAAAAGGCGTATTAAAAGACCTATCAAAACAAGAAGGTCAAATTATTCTCTTTATTGACGAACTCCATACCATGGTGGGTGCCGGAAAAGCCGAAGGTGCAATGGATGCCGGGAATATGCTTAAACCCGCATTGGCTCGCGGCGAATTACACTGCATTGGCGCAACAACACTGGATGAATATCGCAAATACATTGAAAAAGATGCCGCCCTTGAACGACGCTTTCAAAAAGTGCTGGTTGCAGAGCCCACGGTTGAAGATACCATTGCTATTTTGCGTGGATTAAAAGAACGCTATGAAGTCCATCATGGCGTTGAAATTACAGACCCAGCAATTGTTGCAGCTGCAACGCTTTCATATCGTTATATTACTGATCGTCAACTCCCTGATAAAGCCATCGATTTAATTGACGAAGCAGGCAGTCTGATTCGTATGGAAATTGACTCAAAACCAGAAAGCCTCGATAAACTTGAACGTCGACTCATTCAACTCAAAATCGAGCGCGAAGCATTAAAAAAAGAACATGATGAAGCCTCAAAAAAACGATTGGCCGATCTCCAAAAAAGCATTGATGAACTTGACAAACAATATGCCGATCTTGAAGACATTTGGAAATCAGAAAAAGCCACCCTCCAAGGGGCTACACATATTAAAGAAGCGCTTGAAAAAGCAAAACAAGAAATGGATGCAGCACGCCGGGCTGGCGATTTAGCGCGAATGTCAGAACTCCAATATGGAAAAATTCCTACCCTTGAAAAACAATTAAAAGATGCTGCCAATGTTGAGCAACAAGAAACAAAATTAGTTCGCAATAAAGTCACCGAAGAAGAAATAGCAGAAGTTGTATCTAAATGGACTGGGATCCCCGTATCTAAAATGCTAGAAGGTGAAAAAGAAAAATTATTGCAAATGGAAGATGCGCTTCATCGACGTGTTATTGGTCAAAACGAGGCCGTAGATGTCGTGGCCAACGCAATCCGGCGCTCACGTGCAGGCTTGTCTGATCCCAACCGTCCCATTGGTTCATTTCTCTTTTTAGGACCAACCGGTGTCGGTAAAACAGAACTGTGTAAAGCGCTGGCTACCTTTTTATTTGATACCGTCGATGCCATGGTTCGAATAGATATGTCTGAATTCATGGAAAAACATTCTGTTGCACGACTCATTGGTGCGCCTCCAGGATATGTTGGCTATGAAGAAGGTGGCTATTTAACTGAAGCGGTTCGAAGACGGCCCTACTCCGTAATTTTGCTAGACGAAATAGAGAAAGCCCACCCTGATGTTTTTAATATCCTCTTACAAGTATTAGACGACGGACGCTTAACTGATGGACAGGGTCGAACCGTCGATTTTCGAAACTGCGTGATTGTAATGACCTCAAACTTAGGCTCACACCTCATTCAAGAGATGAGTGGAAAATCAAGTTATGAAGAAACCAAAACCGCCGTCATGGAACTTGTTGGTCAACATTTTAGACCTGAATTTATTAACCGAATTGATGACAGTGTTGTTTTTCATGCCCTCACTGAGGAACAAATTGCGAACATTGCGCTGATTCAAATCGAACATTTAACCCAACGCTTGCGTGCGCAAAATATTCAATTAGATGTAACAAAAGAGGCGATTTCTTTTCTTGCAAAGGCTGGCTTTGATCCAGTCTACGGTGCACGTCCACTTAAGCGTACAATTCAACAGTGTTTGGAAAATCCACTGGCTCAATCCTTATTGACGGGTCAATTTAAATCGGGTGAAACGATTCATGTCTCCTGCGATAGGCATGGTGCGTTGGTTTTTAAAACCTGATATATTAAGGCTGATCGTTATATTGGAGCCCTAATGAATAAACGGATGCGTTACATGCTGATTGGCCTGGCCATTGTATTTGGTGGGTTGATCGCATTTAATATCGTTAAAAATATCATTATGGGATATTTCTTTGCACATTATATACCGCCTGCAGTCACTGTTTCATCAGTGATTGCAACCGAAAAATCTTGGGACCCTCAGCTCCATGCCGTAGGAAATTTTCTTGCAATTAATGGCGTCGATGTAAACGCTGAGATCTCCGGAAATATTGTTAAAATCTATTTTCAATCCGGTCAGTATGTTACCAAAGATGCGCCGCTCATCGATATTAATGACAGTATAGAACAAGCAAACCTAAAATTTAATCAAGCCGATCTTGCGTTACAAGAACTCAATTACAAGCGACAAATTGAATTGCTTAAAACACAAGCCACTGCAGCGGCATCGGTTGATGAGGCTCTCGCGAAATTACTAGAAGCAAAAGCAAACATTGAAAAAATAGAAGCTATTATTCATCAAAAACATATTAAAGCCCCCTTCACAGGACAACTCGGGATCCGCATGGTTAACCTCGGGGAATACATTACGCCAGGAACATCAGCTATTGTTACCCTACAATCCCTAGATCCACTTTATATTGAATTTTATATACCTGAGCAAAATTTAAGTCATATCCAATTAGACCAATTGGTCTATATTTCTGTCCAACAATATCCAGCCTATCTTTTTAAAGGCAAAATCACCGCAATCAACCCAAAAGCAGACAATACAACACACAACATTAAAATACAGGCAACGCTAGAAAACTGCCCATCAGAAGCGTTGCATGATCCCAAATCATCCAATAAATTAGAAATATCCCCTCTTCCCAATAACAATAAAATACTCATTTCCTGTCATACAGAACTCAATACCCAAAACAATATTTCAAAATATGCTTTTATTCCAGGAATGTTTACATCCATATCAATCGAACAGCCAGGTATCCCAAAACAAATCGTGATCCCCTCCACTGCGATTTCTTATAGTCTTTATGGGGACTCAGTCTTTCTGATTGAAAAAGAAGCCAGCCCATCTAAAGAGGAGATTTTAACTGTTCGACGTGTCTTTGTTAAAACGGCCGGAGAGCAAGGGAATATGACGCTCATCAAAAAAGGATTAAAAGCAGGGCAACGTATTGTAAGTTCAGGCGAGCTTAAACTACAAAATGGAACGCGAGTTGTCATTGACAACAGTATTGTTTTAGATAATGAACCACCCACCAATCTGGGTGAATAAACATGAAATTTACTGACTTATACATCAACCGCCCCGTCTTATCCTGCGTAATCAGTTTACTCATATTACTGTTTGGTCTGACATCATTGTTCACAATGGCTGTTCGACAATATCCCAAAATGGATAACACGGTTATTACTGTTAATACGACTTATCCAGGTGCAAATGCCAATTTAATTGCAGGATTTATTACAACTCCGCTTGAAAGTGCAGTGGCAAGTGCCGAGGGCGTTGATTATATGACATCCTCGAGCACGCTCGGCCTTAGCACGATTACACTGAACATCAAACTTGGCTTTGATTCACAAGTTGCTTTCACGGATGTCATGAGCAAAGTTCAACAAACATTAAACCAACTTCCACCTGAATCTCAACAACCTGTGATTATAAAAAGCTCAGATTCGTCGACTGATTTACTATACATAAGCCTTCGTAGCGATGACTTAACCCCTCAACAAATCACAGATTATGCAACCCGTGTGGTCAAGCCACAACTCGAGACCGTCGATGGTGTTGCAGCAGCTGAAATTTTAGGAGGGCAAATGTATTCAATGCGGATATTTATGGATCCCATCCGCATGGCTGCCCTACGGGTTACCCCTGCCGACGTTTCAGCTGCTTTATCCCGAAACAATTTTTTAACCGCTGCTGGACGGACGAAATCTGAATACATTGCGCTTAGTATTCGTGCCAGTACAAACTTAACCAACGCAGAAGAATTCAGCCGACTTATTGTTCGTAGTGAACACAACTCAATTGTTCGTCTACAAGACATTGGTAAGGTTGAGCTTGGTTCAAAAAACTATGATTCATCGGTTCAATTTGACGGAAAAAAATCAATTTTTGTTGGTATAAAACCCACACCCAGCGCTAATCCTCTAACTGTAATCCGTGATGTACGCCAAGCATTTACAGCTATTTTACCGCAATTTCCACCCTCAATGACTGGCATGGTGGTCTATGATGCCACTGATTTTATTCGTGCTTCAATTCACGAGGTGATCACAACCATTGGAGAAGCCGCGCTGATTGTGATCGTGGTGATTTTCTTTTTCTTAGGCTCTATTCGTTCAGTATTTATTCCACTGGTAACCA
Organism: Legionellaceae bacterium; assembly: GCA_947504875.1. Classification (GTDB taxonomy): domain Bacteria; phylum Pseudomonadota; class Gammaproteobacteria; order Legionellales; family Legionellaceae; genus CANNJI01. The sequence goes on along the minus strand of CANNJI010000023.1, from coordinate 20,329 downwards.
TTCCCCTTTCCCTCGTTGGTGTTTGTACTTTAATGATGTTTTTAGGGTACTCAATTAATTTGTTAACCTTACTGGCCTTTGTTCTTGCCATTGGTCTTGTTGTAGACGATGCCATCGTGGTTGTTGAAAACGTTCATCGACACATTGAAGAAGGGAAAACACCCCTGCAAGCAGCACTCATTGGGGCGCGCGAAATCGGAACACCTGTGATATCAATGACCATCACACTCGCTGCGGTTTATGCTCCCATTGGCTTTATGACTGGTTTAACTGGCGCACTGTTTAAAGAATTTGCATTTACACTCGCATGCGCTGTGATTATTTCAGGAATCATTGCATTAACACTTTCTCCCATGATGTGCTCAAAGATTCTTTCGGCTGATATCAGCAGTGGTCATTTGACGCAACGAATCGATCTATTTTTTAATACCCTCAAAAACAAATACAGTAAACTTTTACACAGCACACTGGATACCCCTTCAATTATTCTTGTTTTTGCAGCAGTTGTTTTACTCGTATTACCTTACTTGTATTTAAAAACACCCAAACTCACTGCACCAGAAGAAGACCAAGGCTTTTTCTTTGTTGTTGGAACGGTCCCACCCTATGCAACACTCAATTACGTAGAAACCTATACAAAACCCTTTGAAAAAATCTATCAAAGTTTTCCGGAAACAGATCATTACTTTATAATTAATTCAAATTCACCCATGTCTGGGCTCGTGTTAAAACCCTGGGATCAGCGCAAAACGACACAGTTTAGTATGAAAAAACCATTACAAAAAGCACTGGATACGATTCCGGGAATGAAGGCCTTTGCAGTCATCCCACCACCGTTGCCAGGTGGCGGTGGAGGAACTCCGATTCAATTCGTCATTAAAACAACCAACGATTTTAGCAGTCTTTTTGATGTCTCTTCAAAAATCTTAGCCAAGGCACGGAACAGTGGTCTGTTCATTTACCTGGATAATAGCCTGAAGTTTAATCAGCCTGAAATTGATTTACAAATTAATCGTTCTAAAGCATCCGATCTGGGTCTTGATATGCAATCCATTGGAGGAAGTTTAAGTGCTGCATTATCGGGTGGATATATCAACTTTTTTAGCTTAGAGGGCAGAAGTTATCAAGTTATTCCACAGCTTTCACGCAAGTTTCGTATGACATCAGAACAATTAGGTCAAATATACGTTCGAACAGTCAAAGGTGAGATGGTACCCTTATCGACCGTTGTAACACCGGTAGAAAAAACACAACCCAATGCTATCTCACATTTCCAACAGCTCAATTCCGCCACAATTCAGGCGGTTATGGTTCCAGGAATATCCATGGGTCAAGGATTGTCTTTTTTACAAGAACAGGCCAACACCGTGTTACCGAAAGGTTTTACCTATGATTATGCCGGTCAATCTCGTCAGTTTATACAAGAAAACAGCGCGCTTATCTTTGCCTTTATTTTATCAATCCTCATTATCTTTCTTGTGTTATCTGCGCAATATGAAAGTTTTCGTGATCCATTGATCATTTTAATCAGCGTACCCATGTCAATTTGTGGTGCTTTAATTCCGCTTAATCTGGGTGCTGCAACCATTAATATTTATACACAAGTGGGGCTCATCACATTAATTGGTTTAATCAGTAAGCATGGCATTTTAATTGTAGATTTTGCGAATCAACTTCAACGCGAGAAAAAACTTGATAAGCGTGCAGCTGTTGAAGAAGCAGCAAGCATCCGACTTCGACCGATTTTAATGACAACGGCAGCAATGGTTTTTGGGGTATTACCCCTCTTAATTGCATCAGGTGCGGGTGCAGAAAGCCGTTTTGATATTGGTCTTGTGATTTCAACAGGCTTATTAATTGGAACGTGCTTTACACTGATTGTGGTCCCCACCATGTATACTTACCTTGCCGCGGACCACCGACATGATTTTGAATAAATAAACCCGTCTTTGGAGCACCGCAAAGTAATCCAGAATGCAGTGTTCCGAAAGACGTGGGGAAATTACGGTTAAATTTAGCTTTTTTCAGTTGAAGCACTCAACATCCAACGGGTTTTTTCATGAGCCGCAATACGTTCACTTAACAGTGCGACAGTACCCTCATCATTAGCTGCCTGAGCCAAAACCAGGGCCTGATTTAAATCACGTACAAGCGTTCCATGATCCAATGCAAGTTCAGTCACCATCTGATTTGAATTATGTTCAGCATCTCCATCTTGGAGGGTTTTTAGATGCATGAAGTCATGAAAACTGGCAGGTGCGATGTGCCCCAAAATTCGTATACGCTCAGCAATCGCATCTATTGCCTCAGCAAGTTCACGATACTGGATTTCAAAAAGTTCATGCAACGGTTTAAATTGGGGTCCGGTCACGTGCCAATGATAATTTTGTGTTTTTAAATAAAGGGCATACGTATCCGCTAAAATAACTTTTAGCTTATTCATCATATCTTCTCGCATGTGTTACTCCTCAAATCCATGTGTTTTTATATCATAGAAGCAAACCCATCATAATGCAAAAAAAAACCCGCCAAACAACAGCGGGTTTTTAAAGGTGAGGAGCAAGGCTTACATCATACCGCCCATGCCGCCCATGCCACCCATACCGCCCATGCCGCCCATATCGCCAGCTCCAGCAGAACCTTCATCTTTCTTTGGCATATCAGCAATCATGCACTCAGTTGTCAGCATTAAACTTGCAACAGATGCTGCATTTTGTAACGCTGTACGAGTGACTTTGGTTGGATCCAAAATACCCATGTCAACCATATCGCCATACTCACCTGTTGCTGCGTTAAAACCAAAGTTTCCTTTGTTTTCTGCAATTTTGTTAACGATAACAGACGATTCATAACCTGCATTCGCAACAATTTGACGCAATGGTGATTCAATCGCACGACGTAAAATATCAATACCCATGGTTTGATCTGGATTGTCGCCTTTGAGGCCATCCAATGCTTTTTGTGCACGAATTAATGCAACACCACCACCAGCAACGATTCCTTCTTCAACTGCTGCACGGGTTGCATGCAATGCATCTTCAACGCGCGCTTTCTTTTCTTTCATTTCAAATTCAGTTGCAGCACCGACTTTGATCACAGCAACACCGCCTGCTAATTTAGCAAGACGCTCTTGAAGTTTTTCACGATCATAATCAGATGATGTTTCTTCCATTTGTGCACGAAGTTGAGTAATACGTGTTGAAATATCTTTTGCTTTGCCTTCGCCATCAATAATTGTAGTATTTTCTTTTGTGATAACTACACGCTTAGCAACACCTAAGTCTTCTATTGATGCACTTTCAAGGCTCTTACCAATTTCTTCAGAAATCACTTGGCCATTGGTCAAAATTGCAATATCTTGCAACATTGCTTTACGACGATCGCCAAATCCTGGTGCCTTAACTGCACACACTTTAACAATGCCGCGCATGTTATTAACAACCAATGTTGCTAATGCTTCGCCTTCAACATCTTCAGCAATAATCAACAATGGACGACCTGATTTTGCAACGCCTTCTAACACAGTCAACATATCACGGATGTTAGAGATTTTTTTGTCGACTAAAAGAATGAACGGTTGTTCAAGCTCAGCAGACATGCTTTGTTGATTGTTGATAAAGTATGGAGAAATATATCCACGATCAAATTGCATGCCTTCAACAACAGACAATTCGTTCTCTAGGCCATTACCATCTTCAACCGTAATAACACCCTCTTTACCCACTTTTTCCATTGCTTCAGCAATGATTGAACCAACAGCTTCGTCTGAATTAGCAGAAATCGTGCCGACTTGCGCAATTGCTTTTCCATCTTTACAAGGTTTAGATAACGATTGTAACGATTTAATAACAGCAATCACTGCTTTATCAATTCCACGTTTCAAATCCATTGGGTTCATACCAGCAGCTACTGCTTTATGGCCTTCAACCAAAATAGAACGCGCAAGAACAGTTGCTGTTGTTGTACCATCGCCTGCTGCATCAGATGTTTTAGAAGCAACTTCTTTAACCATCTGTGCGCCCATGTTTTTAAAACGATCTTCAAATTCAATTTCTTTTGCAACAGAAACACCGTCTTTTGTTACTGTTGGTGCACCGTATGATTTTTCAAGTACAACATTGCGTCCACGAGGACCCATGGTTACTTGCACAGCATTTGCCAATGCGATCACACCAGCAATCATTTGTTGACGTGCATCGTCACCAAAACGTAAGTCTTTAGCCATTTTAATTATCTCCTTCAACAATAAAATTATTTAGCGTCAATAATCGCCATAATGTCGTCTTCGCGCATAACAACTAATTCTTGGCCATTTAATTTGATTTCAGTACCAGAATATTTACCAAATAAAACGGTATCACCTACTTTTACAGCAAGTGCACGAACATCGCCGTTATCTAAAGCTTTACCAAGACCAACAGCAATAATTTCACCACGCATTGGTTTTTCAGCAGCGCTGTCAGGAATAACAATACCACCTGCTGTAGTACGCTCTTCTTCTAAACGACGAACCACCACACGATCGTGTAAAGGACGAATTTTCATACTCATATCTGATTTCTCCTGAATTAAATTAATCTTACATATCACAAGGTGGGGACAATTATAATAATTTCAAGGGGAAAAATAAAATTAAATCTGCAATAATTGCTCTATCTTAAATAACTGGCGCCCTTTCATTGAAATCATTTTTTATAGCCGTCCTGATGACACTTGCTTCATACAACGGATACGCAGCTCCCTTGCCAATTAACGATGTGACTCATCTCAATGCCCGTATTTTTGATGAAAATACACTCCTCATTGAGTGGCAGATCACACCCGGCTATTTTTTATATCAAGATCAACTTCACATTACAGCCGAGCCTAATGATATTTTCACGCTGACTACCCCCACGCCGCCCCCTACAACACACAGCATCAATAAACATGATACGCGTTATTTTGTTTATCGATCTAAGCTTAGCCTTCCGATCCATCTCCTGGGAAAAAACGCTGGACAAGCGATCATTCAAGTTCATTATCAAGGGTGCGCTGACAGTGGCTTTTGTTATGCACCCGAAACTCAGGCGTATAGGCTAACGTTTGATGAACAATTTCTTTTGAGTCATGTCAAGAGCTATGTTGACTCAGACCATCATGCAATAGAGCCGTTTAAACATCATCATTGGATCATCACCCTCACCATTTTTTTTGGTCTAGGTTTACTGCTTTCATTTACCCCTTGTGTCCTTCCCATGATTCCTGTTTTATCCAGCATCATTGTAGGACACAAAAAACGCCTCTCAACACAAAAAGCCTTTTTTCTTTCATTATGCTATGTCCTCAGCATGTCGTTTACTTATGCTGTGCTTGGCGCAGTGATAGCACTCATGGGTCAAAACTTACAATACATCATGCAATCACCTTCAGTGATTATCGCTTTTAGCATCCTCTTTATTTTACTTGCCCTGTCCATGTTTAATGTTTATGAGCTCAAATTGCCCGTGCGCTTTCAAGCGAAGTTTGCCGCGCTCAGTTATCAACAAGCAACTGGACATTATCTTGGCGCAGCTATCATGGGTTGCCTTTCCACCCTGATTTTGTCGCCCTGTGTCACCCCCCCCCTCATTGGAGCGCTCAGTTATATTGCTGAAGAAGGCAATATCACGTTGGGTCTTTCTGCCTTATTTATGTTAGGTCTTGGCATGGGATTACCCCTGCTGTTTATCGGTGCCTCACTGGGTAAATGGCTACCACACACAGGACAGTGGATGAATCATATAAAAAAGCTATTTGGACTCATTCTTATCGGTGTTGCGATTAGTCTTTTGTCTCGTTTATTTCCAACAACATCTGATCTGAACATTCCGACTGTCGTTGTAAAAACACCTTCAGAGGCGACACAAGCCCTTTTATCTGCAAAACTTAAGAACAAACCTGTTTTACTGGATTTTTATGCCGACTGGTGCGTCTCTTGTAAAATAATGGAAGAAACAACACTAAGAGAACCGAGCGTATTAAAAGCCTTAAGCAATTTTATTATCATAAAAGCCGACATTACCCAAAATAACGCAAAGACACGCGCGCTGATGAAGCAATATCATGTCATTGCTCCGCCAACGCTTCTGTTTTTTGATCAATATGGACATGAGATGAACAAAAAACGGCATGTTGGCGAGATTAATAGCAAAGTGTTAATTCATGAACTATATTTAAATCAAGACCATTAAATACAGGCAAAGTGCCTCATGCAGGAACGCATGTTTTATAAATTAGGCGCGTGGATTTATAAGTTTCGAGTGCTGATCATTTGCATCTGGTTAGTGTTAGGGATCGCTTTATCCCCGTTTATCACCGATGTTATGTCGCCTTTTCAATCCACTGGATTTATTGATAAAAACTCTAGTTCGGCAATCACACAAGCGTTTTTAGATAAAAACCTTAAATTCAATACGAATAATCAATTCATCCTTCTTTTTCACAGCAAATCGCTTAAAACCACTGATCCGCAATATATTCGTCAATTGAAAAAAGCACTCTCCAAACTGGATACATTATCGATTAAACCTGAGGTGATCTACCCATCAACCCTCAACAAGCAAATCTCTAAAGATAAACACTCCGCCTACGTAATTGTTGTTTTTAAAACAAGTAAGCCATTAAGTCCGCAATCAATCACGCAGTTTAAAGCGGCAATACAAACACCCAAACAAATGACGCTTAAAATAGGTGGTGAAGCTATATTTATCGAACAAGTGAATCAACAAACCCAAAAAGATCTATACACAGCGGATTTCATTGCTACACCCGTTTCTATTGTTGTTCTGATTCTTGTTTTTGGCTCTCTCATTGCGGCACTGGTTCCGATGTGTTTGGGCGGAGGATGCGCACTGATTATTCTGACTACCCTCTATTTTCTGGGGCAGTGCTTCAACCTCTCAATTTTTACGATAAATATTGCCCTACTCCTTGGCCTTTGTTTAAGCCTGGATTACGCCTTATTTATTATCAGTCGATTCCGTACCGAACTGACTAAGCATGCCGTTGAAATCGCCATTGCAAGAACACAGGCCACGGCAGGAAGAGCTGTATTTTTCAGCGGGCTGGCTGTTTTCATTAGTCTAAGTGCCTTGCTATTGTTTCCAATCAACATTTTATTTTCAATTGGAGTCGGTGGTTTAGTTGCCGTATTTATCGCGGTTTCTATTGCTCTTTTTTTATTGCCTGCTGTTCTTGGTGTTTTAGATAAGGGTATTGATTGTCTTTCTGTAAAAAGATCAAAGATCAAATCCTCACGATGGAAACGCATTGCGAAAACAGTTGTGAATCATCCCCTTATGTTTTTTCTTACAACCCTCACCATTTTGGTTTTACTCGGAGCACCCTTCTTAAATGTAAAATTTGGTCTTTCAGATTACCATATCTTACCTGAGCGTTCGGAAAGTCGCTCGTTTTTTGATGCTTACCATAAGGCATTTAATGATAACACCCTTAATCCCATTCAGGTGGTTTTAGTCAGTTCAAATGCTTCTATTTCAAGCAAGGGTGTTCATCACGTTCTCAGAGAAATTAAAGATAATCAATACGTCGGTGAGATACATGAAGGCGTAGAACGTCTTTTTAATCCCAAGAAAACATTACATTTCACAGTGATTGATGTGATCAGTAAATATCCCGCAAACTCAACAGAAACAAAATCGCTCATCAATGACCTTCGCCAGATTACTCCTGGTCACGGATTAACACTTAAACTGACTGGAACACCGGTTAAAAATGATGAGGTTTTTTCAGCAATTCTTCGTATTTTTCCTTATGCCATGCTTTGGATCATTGTACTGACGTATCTTATATTACTCTTTCTTTTGAGGTCGCTGTTTTTACCTTTAAAAGCTATTATCATGAATATTATCAGCCTTTCTGCGAGTTATGGTGTTTTAGTTTTTGTATTTCAAGAAGGGCATTTACATGAACTGCTAAATTTCGACCCCCAGGGCTTGCTCGACATTAGCCTGCTTATCATTATTTTTTGTGCCCTATTCGGTTTTTCAATGGACTACGAAGTGTTCTTATTAAGTCGAATACAAGAAGCTTATCAAAAAACAAAAGACAACAAAAAAAGCATCATTTTTGGTATTGAACAAAGCAGTAGAATCATCACCAGTGCCGCCGTTATTGTCATTTGCATCTGTGGTTCGTTCATGTTTGCAGATGTATTGATGGTTAAGGCATTTGGGCTAGGAATTGCTGTGGCTGTGTTTGTTGATGCCTTTGTTGTACGAACTCTTTTGGTTCCATCCACCATGGCACTGTTGGACCGGTGGAACTGGTATTTTCCGAAATGGTTGGATAAGATAATTCCGAAATAACACCTTGTTGAATCTCATGAGCATGAGACAGCCCAAACAATGAAGAAAACACGTTTGTATAACCTTTTGTTGAGATTTTAGATGAACCCTTCTCAGGTAGATCTTCGTTTGAAAGTCCAAACCGACTCACATTCATCAGCACAAATAACACCTGAACAATCATAAAAGCAGCCCCCGCCGCAGGGTTTAGTACGATATCCCACCTCAACAAAAATCCACCCGATACAAGCAAGGCAATCGTATTGTAGATAAAACTAAACCACAAATTTTGCTTGATATTTTTAATGGTGGCTTGCGCGGTTTTAAATGCGTGCACGAGCGGCATTAACGACTGAGAATGAATCACTGCTGCTGCCTGTTGTTGCGTTTGTGTATTCGCCGACCCCAAATTCAAAGCAAAGCCAATATCACTTGCAGCAATAGCTTCTGCATCGTTACCCGCATCGCCAACCATTGCAACACACTTTTTTTGTTCTTTTAACTGATTGATGTAATATTTTTTGGATTTGTCTTTTGGCGCATTATGATGGCTTAAACACTCTGAACGTACATACTTAAGGTCTATGCCCAATGCCAAAGCACGTCGCTCTGCTGTAACCCTTGACTCGCCCGTGCACAAGTGAATTTCTTTGCCCATATTTTTTAATGCTGTGATCATCGTTTTTGCCTGGGGACGAAACTTATCCTCCAAGACCAAATATCCAATTAAAACGCGATTGCGCGCTAAATAAACAATCGTTTCATCAGGTTTAAGCACGATACGTGGTGAGGGCAATAAAACACCCTGTTCTATCATTAAAGCCTCTCCACCCAGCACATAATTTGATCCTTCATAATCCAAAACCAAGCCGGTATAATGGTTGTTTTTAAGTGTGACCACACCTGAAGGTAAAGTTATTTTTTGATGAGCAGCCTTTCGAATTGCTTGAGCTATAGGGTGAGGTGAACTTTCTTCAAAATAAGCCAAAAGTGCTAAACACTGATCATCACTCAAATCCCTGACCAATGAATTATAACGAACCACTGCCGGTTGACCCATGGTCAACGTTCCATTTAAATCAAACACAATACAATTGGCTTGCGCTGTAAGTTCTAATTTGGTCGCACTGTTAAATGAAACACCCCCTTTAGCCGCTTTTCGCATTCCAATTAACAATGAAAAAGGCGTAATGAGGCCAAGCGTACATGGACAAGCAGAGGCCAACACCGAAATAGCACACATCAAGCCAGAGCGTAATCCCATCGAATATCCCACAATGATCAATGAGAGCATTGCAAAAACCAAAACCAATGGAATAAAGTAAAATAAAAGTTTATCAACTTCTTTTCTTAAGGGTGATTTTTCAAATTTCGCCCGCGCTATTTTATCATCGAGCACCGCCAAGTGAGATGACGATGGATCTGCAACGACATGAAATAAAAGTGGTTTTGTTGCTTGCAACAAGCGTGTTCCAGCATAGAGTCGCTCACCTTTAATGATAGGACGTGGATTATTAGATCCTGTCACGATATCATCAACAATCAAGCCGTCTGTTGTTTCAAAAAAACCATCAACAGGTAGAATATCACCCGCCTTTAGCTCAATAAGGTGACCTGCTTTAATTAAACTTAAATTAACAACAGATAAACCTTTTTTGGTTTTCTTTAAAACCGTTAAGGGGGCTTCATCTTGAAATCGTTTTTGAAGTAACCCGTTTTGTTTAAATTTTTCATGAATCGCAAGGCCTAAATGTCGAAAACCAAAAATCAACAACCCTGTCTCAAACATCATCGGTAACGCAGGAAAAACAAAAGAACCAAGCGATGCAATCAAACTCACCAACGTGCTAATTGAAAACAACGTATCCATGGTGAGCTGCCCTTTTTTTAGTTTATAAAAGGCACTTTTGTAAAAATCCGCCCCTAATGCGAGCGTTAGAACTGTACTCATTCCTCCAATTATCAACTGAAATATCATTGATAAAGGACCCGTCATAAAAAAACATAAGCTTAATAAAAGAAATCCAAGGGTCGTACCAAACCCACCTAAAAAAATATGCGATTTCCACCAAAGGGGATGCAGTCCTTGTTTTGCAATATCAAGTGGCACACATTCATGAGCAGGCCCAATCATTGAATTAAGAATATCCATCACTTCCAGATATCCCAGAGACTCATCTTCTAATGTAATTGATAAATTTTTATCGAGAGGATCCGTTCCAATGACACACTCTTTTAAAAGAGGCGATGCAGCCAACGTGCTATCGATATAAGCCGTACAGGATGCACAGGAAACAGTTGGTAAATCATAATAATACGTTATTGACATAATCAAGCATTCATTTTAAGAATCATTCCTACAATTCTTTCACGCCTTGCTAAAGATGTTTGTACTTTTTGAGCATCCGATTTTGAAGAGAAAGGACCGGCAACCACGCGATACCAACGTCGGCCTTGTTGGGTGGCTTGCGTAACAGTAACACTAAACCCTTTCATGGCAAGTGATGCTTTCATTTTGAAAGCCTCTTCCTGACGAGGAAATGAAGCCAACTGTAAATAATATAGCTCTGTGTTTATCGCTTGCTTTATTAACGTAGCAGCCTGTACCGGCAGCGCAGACTGCACAGGCAACGCAGGTTGCACAGGCTTCACAACAAGCCCTGTTGGTTTAATGACCGAAGCTACAGGTTGCTGCGTAGTCGCCACCACAGTAGGGGCTCGTTGGCCTTCGGATAACAAAGTATAAAATTCAAAATTTGGTTTTGGCAGCGCTGCAACTTTATTTGAGGCTGAAACAGGTTGTACTGCGTGGCTTGAAAATACATTTGTATTGAGTAATTTATTAAGATGAGCATAATCGTAAACAGAGGTAAACATATATCCACACGCAAATGAAATCAATAACAGGGTTAGCTGTCTTAATGCTTTTCCCATTCCCCCTGTTTTGGCTACACGGGGTCGCTGTCGTGGTTCATACTTTGCCATTAACCTCTCTCCAGAACGGGCATACCCAACAAGGCCATCCCATATCTTAATATACGCTCCACCCCAATCAGCAGCAACAACCGCGCTGTACGAAGTGCCTCACGTTCACATAGTATTGGAACAGCATTGTAATAGGAATGAAGCACATTTGCCACTGATCTAAGATCATAAGTCAGTTGGCGCAATTCGCCAAGTGTTCCCATACACTTATCACATTCTATGACATGTGAAAGCAAAAAAAATAAATCCTCCTCATAAGGATGCGTTAGTTTATCCACATGTGAAGCGCCAAGTGTCTTCTCAAATAAAAAGGATTGTGCTCTAAGTTGCTCAAAAAGACTCACTGTCCGTGCTTGAGCATATTGTATAGTATGCTTATCGTTGTCAGCGATAAACATCGACTGTTTGACATCATGAGAAGGTAAATAGTGTAGCGGTTTATTGAGCAGATTAACACGATACACTGGGGTCATATAAAAATAAATCAACCCAATCGTCGTAACCGCTGGAGCACTCATAAACGGGTGAGTAGGTAGAGCATCAACTATCGCTATTGCAATGTCATAAGCTTTCTTGTGAACGTTTTTGGACAGAGCAAGTGCTACATTTGTATAAAAATAACCGTTATTTTTACATTGAGAGCGCCTAACCTCAATCCTCATGTCTAACCGATGAGCTAAGAAACCACGACTGTGAAGAACCATCAATGCATCTCTTAATAATTGCTCTATGATGTTTGTCATGCTGTTAAATGGTTACCCCCACGGTACTTTACCACAACACAGAGATCTCTCGCTATGCTCGGGATGACCTAGCGCGTTACCTAAAGCCCATATTCGCATGAGTCGCTTGCGTTCATGAATAAATATCGTGATAATTCATATCATCATTTAATAAACCGGACACACAATGCAACAACAACTTCTAGAATTTAGTACACGCCACTGGGCGTTAGGGCTTGCTTTCGTAACGCTGATCATCATTGGCCTACTCAATGAGCATTTTTCACAAAAAAACAAACCGAATGCATTGAGCACGGCAGAAGCAATTTCTGCCATTAATCATGATCACGCTGTTATTATTGATATACGAGATAAAGAATCGTTCAATAAAGGTCATATCATCGGATCCATTCGGATTGATGCTGACGATACAAAAAAAATAGAAAAATATAAGAATACACCGCTGGTTATTGTTTGTGTTCGTGGAATAATGGCCGCTAACTTAGCAAAAGCGCTTAAGAAACAAGGATTCACTAAAGCCATGACACTCAATGGTGGAATAACGACTTGGCAAACAGAAAATTTGCCCCTTATCAAAAAAAAATAACAAAACCCAAGGACAATTATCATGACAGACAAAAATCAACCCACTGAAACAACACCCGAAGCTCAATTTATGATTCAACGCATCTATGTAAAAAATCTATCTTTCGAAACAGTCAACACACCCGCGGTATTCCAACAAACTTGGGAACCTGAGCTATCTTTAGAATTAAACACCGAGCATACAACACTCGATAAAAACATTTATGAAGTAGTTCTCACGGTCACAACAACTGTTAAAAATAATGGCGCAAACGCTTTTTTAATTGAAGTTCAACAAGCCGGAATTTTTACCATCAATGGAGCACCAGAAGAGCAAATGGCACACCTCCTTGGAAGTTTTTGTCCAAGTATTTTATTTCCCTATGCCAGAGAAGCAATTACCACTGAAGTCAGTCGAGGAAGTTTCCCTCAGCTCGTTTTAGCACCTATTAATTTTGATGCACTTTACATACAACAAATGCAACAAAAAAATCAAGCGCCAAATATAGAACAAACAACGCACTAAGCCATGAAAACAAAAACCCTTGCCATTTTAGGTGCAGGATCATGGGGCACTGCCGTTGCAATTCATCTTGCACATGCAAACCATCGCGTTCTCTTATGGGCACGCGATTCAACTCATGTGCAAACCATGCAACAACAAAAAGAAAACGCACGATATTTACCTAACATCATCTTTCCTAAATCTCTTCTTCCAACCGACAATTTAGATTTTTGTCTTAAAGAAGCAGAACAACTCATTATTGCTGTTCCATCCCATGCATTTACAGCTTTATTTGACTCAATTAAAAAGCGCATAACACAACCTGGCATTGCTTGGTTAACCAAAGGCGTTGATCCGCTCACCCACGCTTTTTTTAGCGACATTGTTGCTGATCGTTTGGGCAAGGATTTTCCAATGGCGATTTTATCTGGTCCATCCTTTGCAAACGAAGTGGCGAGAGAGATACCTACCGCACTTATTTTTTCTGGTAATAATACCGCTTATCTTCAAACCCTACGAAACCTTATTAATCAAAACACCTTACGCGCCTATTTTAATCACGACATGATTGGTGTGCAGATTTGTGGTGCAATTAAAAATGTATTAGCGATTGCCTGTGGCATGAGTGATGGTCTTAATTACGGTGCAAACACCAAAGCAGCCCTGATTACACGCGGCCTTGCAGAAATGACCCGCCTGGGATTAGCACTAGGTGCTCAGCAGCAGACTTTTTTAGGCTTGGCTGGTGTGGGTGATCTTGTACTTACCTGTACAGATAATCAGTCAAGAAATAGACGTTTTGGATTACTGCTAGGACAAGGGGTTGATGCGCCCGATGCTGTAAAACGCATTGGTCAAGTCGTAGAAGGCCAACACAATGCAGCACAAATTTGCGCTATCGCAAAAACAATAGGCGTCGAACTTCCTATTTGCACCGAAGTTGATCATGTTTTAAATGGTCGACTAACGCCGCAACAAGCAGCAAAAAATTTAATGGAACGACCGCTGAGAGACGAATAGGGTTACGAAACAGTGCTACCTCTTAGGAGATTTCTCGCTGTGCTCGGAACAACCTAAGAAGTACTCGCGGAAAAAATTAGGGAGTGGTCACCCATTTAGGGTTGATCAGAACGCCTGAGCGGGGATTAGACTTTCGTCGTACCCCAAAATAAGCGATTACGCTTCTTCAACCTCTTCTAAACCGAGTTTTCTATAATATCGGCTGAGCGTTGCATCTGACCATGGCTTACGTTGATCATCAAGCAAATAAGTATCTAAGCCTTCGCTTAATTGTTTTGCCGTATCCAGCATAATTCCAAAACGTTCTGCATCGATCGATTGATTAGAGGAAGGCTGCATGAATAAACACAGACCATGCACACTAAATGCGCCTATGTTTTGTAGATCAAAAACACCGGTCGGCGTTGCTGTAGCTAAACTACAAAGAACCGGTCCCTGACCATTAGGATGTTGATGACGATGAAACAACTGACCCTCACCAAAACGCAAACCCGCAGCAAGCAATGTTTGCAACAACTCATACCCTGCCAATTGCCGATTTTCTTTTGCTAATAAAAATAAAACCAAGGTTGCAGATTTTGACTCTATTTTTTGTTTTTCAACAGCCGGCGTCTCTTCAATTTGAAGTGGCTCATCATTTTTTTCCAGGAATGGCTCATCATTTTTTGCAGCGATTACAGGATGCAATTTTGGCTGCACCGATAGTATTGGTGAGGCGTCAACTTTTCGTACCGCAATAATGTCGTCCGTATGCTCAGAAGAGAAGGCGCCCATCCGTGGCGTGGTGGTTTGCCGAGTTGCTGGCACCAACCCCACTGCACGTTTTGCTTTGACCATTCTGACAATGGCAACAACAACGCCAGTTAAAAGCAATGCATTAAGAACAAAACTCCAATTAATTGACATTGTCATCTCCTCCTGATTCAGATTGAATAATAATTCTATCCTAGAAATTAGCTTTATTATACAATTGCTGCCTTCGGAACATAACTTTTTATTTGTTCAGCAAACTGTTTTAACACATCAAGGCCTGAGCCCTCTGCCTGTTTGCACCATTGCTGCAATGATTCAATCAATTCCTTTTGAGAACTGGCCGTTTTTAACCATATATTTTGCAAGGATTGTCGATAAGCATAGACAACACGTAAGCGCTCATAACGTGAAAGCAGCGCTTCTAATCGAGAGATTGCACTTGATGAAAGCATCTCTTCTCGTCTACGTAATAACACACCTGCGCGTTGGAACAATGCTTTTTCTGCTGAAGTTTCATTTGAATTACGCTTTTCTTCTTGTAACACTGGACGAATAACGCGTTTATAATAATCAGACATCACTTGAAAACGATTACCAACGACAGCAACTACCGTATCCAAATCCACATGTAACTTGCCTTGCTTAGATAACAGTTTAGGCGGTAACTTTTTGACTTTAGCCAAACCCAACAACGATAAACATCGAATATAAAACCATCCGATATCAAACTCCCACCACTTTACAGAAAATTTGGCAGAAGATGCAAAAGTGTGATGATTATTATGTAATTCTTCCCCGCCTATCCAAAAGCCCCACGGGAAAACATTTTTAGCCGAATCTTGACATTCAAAGTTCCGATAACCCCAATAATGCCCAATTCCATTCACAACGCCAGCAGCCCAAAGTGGGATCCACATCATTTGTATCGCCCAAATGCTCACACCTGGAATACCAAACAACAAGATATCAAGGGCTAACGTGATCAAAATACCCTTTGCCGAATATTTTTTATAAATATTTTCCTCAATCCAGTCATTTGGGGTTCCATGAGAATATTTTTCGATCATGTCGCGGTCCTTACGCGCGGAGCGATACAGCTCTGCTCCCTCCCAAAATACTTTTTTAATCCCTAAAACAACAGGACTGTGCGGATCACCTGCAATGTCAGTTGTTGCATGATGTTTACGATGGATAGCCACCCATTCGCCTGTAACCATACCTGTTGTTAACCAAAGCCAAAGACGAAAGAAATGACTGATGAGTGGATGTAAACTTAAAGCGCGATGGGTTTGATAACGGTGAAGATAGATTGTTACAGAAGCAATTGTAATTTGTGTCAAAACAATTGTCGCTATGACATAACCCCAAAATGACAAATTTAAAAGTCCAAACATGCTTGTTGTACCCCCATGAGATAATTCCATTAACGCCAATTTGGGTAACTCCCCACCCCATTCGTCATCCTTCGCTGCGCGAGGGCTCTCAGAATGCATCTCAGTGCCACACATCTTAGAAGATTCCTCGCTGTGCTCGGAAAGACATGGGGAGCTACCAATTTGGACATTATACAGCATTTTGAGCAAAATTAATCAAATGATTAGCCTGAACACCAAATTTTATTGCTTACGAACGCATTCTGTATGATAATTTAACGAAATAGCATTAAGGAACAGACATGACTGGATTATTCAAACAGCTCATCCAACAACTCCCTTCTTTCATTATGATTGGTATCGCCATTATCTTTGGTGTTGTTGTTTTTCTTTTTTTCTCTTACCTGCTGCTGTGGGGGTTATTTATTGGCGTTATACTCTGGAGCATTTTTGCAGGTATCCAATATATCAGTAACCTCAACAAACCGGCAGACTCACCACAAAAAAAACGAAATAGAGTGATTGAACATGACGAACAAGAATAAAAAACAATTAACCTTGCTACAGTCATCTCGGATTATTTTATTATCCTTACTGTCTATGGGTAACCTCAGTGTAAGCGCAATTGCTAGAGGGCTATTCGGCCAAGTCAATCGCACGTGGGTCGACGTGACCATGAGAAAGTGGTCTAAACATATTTTAGATATATTCAAAATAGGTTGTACCGTTCATAATCCTTACCATGTTGCACCCCAAGAAGGACAACCAACTATTATTATGTGCAACCATAGCAGTCTGCTTGATATTCCCATAAGCTATGCGGCTTTTCCAAACGCTTCAATTCGAATGCTCGCAAAAAAAGAACTATTTCGTATCCCTCTGTTTGGACGAGCAATGAAGCAAACAGAATTTCCCAGTGTTGATAGAAAAAACCGACACCAAGCGATTAAAGACTTAGCAACGGTGGCAAACTTACTTGAAAGTGGTATCGTGATGTGGATAGCGCCAGAGGGAACGCGTTCAGCTGATAATCATGTAGGTCCGTTTAAAAAAGGTGGCTTTATTACTGCAATTCAGGCGAAAGCAACCATTATTCCTATTGGTATTCGAGGCGCTTACGAAGCAATACCTGCCCGATCACTTCATATAACATTGGGTACAAAAACAGAGGTTCATGTAGGGAAACCCATTGATGCCGCTCAATTTACACTCGAGAACAAAGAAGCCCTTATTCATGAAGTGCGTGAAGCGATAAAAACGCTATCAAATGATAGGTAAACGCAGGGCAATGGAGTTTGCCCAAATGCCAGTAGGTAAGAACAGCAGCTATTGATGATTAAACGCTTCCAAAACAACTGCTGGAACAAATTGAGAAACATCACCGCCTAAAACAGCAATTTCACGTACAAGACTTGATGATATAAACATCGCATCTTCTGACGGCGTTAAAAAAAGCGTTTCCACCTTTTTTGATAATTTCCGATTCATTCCAGCCAACTGAAATTCATACTCAAAATCAGAAACAGCACGTAATCCTCTTAAAATAAGGGTTCCGCCGGCACTTTGGACAAAGTCGATCAGTAAATTATCAAATCCAACAACTTCAACATGAGGGATGTGCCGTACAGCTTCAGCAGCAAATTCAATTCTTTTTTCCCATGAAAAAAACGGCGCTTTCCCCTGGTTTTTTGCAACAGCAACAACCAGTGAGGGAAAAATACGCGAAGCTCTAGTGATTAAGTCAACATGCCCATTGGTGATCGGATCAAAAGTACCCGGATAAATTGTTTTATTATTCATAACACATGATACGAATTGCACATGAAGAAAGTCTAGCGTATTGTTAAAGTAATTACTATAACCAGGATACCAATCAATGATTAAGCCCTCTTCCATTCCCAGACAAGGCCTCTTCTTAACGTGCCTATCCATTCTTTCCGCTTGTGCTCCTCCGGCAGCAATACAACCAGAACAACCGACCACGACTATTAATCAAGCCCAACGCAATCCTCAACATATTTCACGATGGAACTTATCGGGAGGCGTTGCTGCAAAAAATAAAAAGAAAACCTGGAGTGCGTCGATCAATTGGCAACAACAAAGTCAAAACGACTATGAAATAAGATTATTTGGACCATTAGGCGGCGGTACCGTACTCATAGAAAAACATGGGGCTCACATCACGTACCACGATGGCCCGCGTACAGTCACCTCACAAAACCCAGATAAATTGTTCCTACAAGAAACAGGGATAGATCTACCTGTTTCAACTCTATTTTATTGGATCAGAGGACTCCCTGCGCCAGGAAAATATACCAGCACAACAAACCACACCGGTCAATTAGAATCACTCACTCAAGCAGGTTATGTCCTACATTATACGGAATACACAAGCGTTAATCAGATGACACTGCCTACTAAAATAAAACTTGAAGGACATGGCGGCATGATTAAATTAATTATCAAACATTGGGAAATTCAAGGTTAAAAATAAGCCTCGCATGCAGGGAGGCTTTATCAACCAAATAAGCGTATATATGAGGTAAATCATCATTTTTTGGTTGACAAGCCATCAAAATCATTTCAAAATACGCCCTGTTCTCAAGTACGATAAGCGGCCTAGTACAATAGCAGCTTTTGAGGGATTTTTTTTGGGGTGTCGCCAAGCGGTAAGGCACAGGGTTTTGATCCCTGCATACCTAGGTTCGAATCCTAGCACCCCAGCCATAAATTATTTTAAATCAAATACACTTACAATAAAACTACTCACAAAACCCTTCAATCAAAGGCGTATTACATGTCAACCATGATGATTTTTACCGGTAATGCAAACCCGTCTCTCGCATTAAGTATTTCTTCTCATCTTAATATACCCATTGGGCAGGCCACTGTTGGTACGTTTAGTGATGGTGAAACCATGATTGAGATTCTAGAGAATGTTCGTGGTAGAGATGTCTTTATTATTCAATCAACGTCCGCGCCAACCAACAACAATTTAATGGAGTTATTATCCATGGCGGACGCGCTACGACGCGCATCTGCAGGCCGTATTACAGCAGTGGTCCCCTACTTTGGATATGCACGACAAGACAGACGCGTTCGCTCTGCCCGCGTTCCAATTACAGCAAAAATTGTTGCTGACATGATGGCAGCCGTTGGAATATGTAGAGTATTAACAGTTGACTTACATGCCGATCAAATTCAAGGCTTTTTTTACATGCCTGTTGATAACGTCTACTCTACTGCCATTTTGTCTGAGGACATTAAGCAAATCAATCTGATAAACCCAATGGTTGTTTCGCCTGACGTCGGCGGGGTTGTCCGCGCACGTGCTATGGCAAAACAACTCGATGACGCCGATTTGGCAATTATCGATAAAAGACGAACAGGCCCTAACAAATCTCAAGTCATGCATATCATTGGTGAACCTTTTGGTCGTGATTGTATCATCATTGACGATATCGTCGACACAGCTGGTACCCTTTGTTCTGCTGCAAAAGAACTTAAAAAGTCAGGCGCTAAAAGTGTGCGTGCTTATATAACCCACGCCGTACTATCTGGCCCTGCTGTTGAGAATATTGCGCACTCATCGCTCGATGAAATTGTTGTGACCGACACCATTGCGCTATCCGAAGCAGCTCAACAATGTTCTAAAATTCGAGTGGTTAGTCTTGCACAAATGCTAGCTCAAGCAATAAAAAGAGTGAATATCGAAGAATCCGTTAGCTCCATGTTTACATAGCGCCACAAAAAGTAACAATAAACGATCGCCTTTCAGAGAGCATGACGAGGGACGGCGTAACTCCATACGTCATACAGAGCACAGCGAGGTATTTCAGAATGCGTCACTGCGCAACATGGTAGAAGATTCCTCGCTGTGCTCGGAAAGACGTGAAGGGGGGGTTACATCCTAGTGCATCGTCTTGTAAATACGTGCTGTTATTGTCGTCCCCGCGCAGGCGGGGATCTATCCTTGATGTGGCATTTTGATCATGCTGAGCATGGATCCCCGCCTGCGCGGGGACGACATGATAAGGGATCGTATTTACAGGAAGAGAT
>CANNJI010000022.1 GCA_947504875.1 Legionellaceae bacterium | reverse complement strand
CAGGTGCTACAAAATTCTCTTGCATGGCGATGGGAAGAAATATGAGGGGATCCCTCAGGGGAGAGGGGGTAGATCGAAATAAACTGAAAAATATGTGCTCAGATTATGGTTGAGAAAGCTGTAAAAAAACTTTAGGGACGTTGCCTAGTCGGTTTCCAATCAAAATCTGGATGAGTAACAGGCGAGTTCTTTTTCGCAATAGGGGCTATGACGCTGTGTAACGAGAATTAATAAAAGAGACCTCAGTACGATTGCCATACATTTCAAATCAATGGGGTTTGCGCCAAGCAAGCTTTTTATAGTAAAGGGGGAAGGGTTCATTACATTAGAACCTTATATTTGTTTTAATCGGATTTGTCCTTTAAAGTAATAGGGGTTTCTAATACGAAATATTTTTCAACCCCCTATATCACTGATAGGGACTATCATGAGAAAAAAAGTACTTTTTATTGCTGTTATCGCATTAACCTTCACAACCCCAAACCAAGCCGCGAGTAATCTGAATCCGGCATCGGTTGCATACGTTCAATCCCAGATCAACAGCATTCGCAATTACATTGCATCTGAAATATCCAGTCTACCGACTATACCCACCTATACTGTAGGGCAGCAAGCCTTGGGCGGTACCGTATTTTATGTGGACAGTACCGGCACGCATGGTTTAGTGGCCGCCAGTAGGCAAAATGCAACTGGACAAAGATGGAATGGCTCGCTGGATAGTTTTACTGTCAATGTAATTGTCAATGCAACAGGCGATGGGATAAGAGCCGGTGCCATGAACACCTCCTTGATGGTTGGGGTGCAATCGACTGTCGCCGCTCTCTCCGCTGCTGCAGCTGTTCCTCAATCGAATACGCTAAACAATATGGCCGCCCAAGTATGCGTCAATTATGAGGTAAAAGCAGACAGCAGCACATGCTCACCCGATACCAGCGGCGCCAGTTGCATTGGAAATTGGTACCTGCCTTCATTGTATGAGCTCAACCAGATGTACTTGCAACAGAGTGTATTGAATCGTCAACCTGGTGATGATGCCTTTCTTTGGAGCTCGACCGAGGACGATCAAAACAACGCATGGCGAATTAATTTTACGGTGAATTCTAACCAAAAAGCTTCTGATCCAAAGGACTATCAATCCGCTGTGTGGTGTATTCACGCGTTTTAAGCCCAGCGTTGCAGCCTTTGAGGGTGTCCGGAAAGGGTAATAGCCCCCGCGATGCTATTTTCATGTTCAAATTAAAATCATCATATGGCGAACTATTTGATGATAAATTATGCTCTACTGATTTTAAAATTACCGTGATTTGATTTGATTGGATGAGCAAGCGATATCAAAGTGATTTGACTGACAAACAATGGGCCATCATTCAGCCGATGATACCTGCGGAGAAGGATGGTGGTCGACCAAAAACCACGGATATGCCTGAGGTGATGAACGCTGTATTTTATTTGCTTCGAACAGGTTGTCAGAGGGATTACCTGCTAAAATGTTTCCCACCAAAATCAACGGTATACGACTATTTTTCGCAATGGCGTGATATTGTATCACGCTCAACGCAAAGCTCCTTTTTATCGTCAGTGGACTAGAGGACTCTTTGGAAAGGGTTCAAGATTGTTTAATTGTACCGAGGGTCGGAGTCGAACCGACACGATGTCACCATCACCGGATTTTGAATCCGGCGCGTCTACCAATTCCGCCACCCCGGCAGTACAGGCGCAATTATAACAAAGAACACCTGATATGCAATGAAAACAAGAACTATTTTTCTCTTTTTAAAATATATCTTGTTTGTCATTTTTTTTATACAATGCTTTCTCACTCCTCAAATATAGCCATGAAGCATGTTTAAGCCGCTGTCGTTTTATGTGGGTTTACGCTACACCCGAGCTAAGAAAAAGAATCATTTTGTTTCTTTTATTTCTTTAAGCTCTATGTTTGGTATTGGCTTAGGCGTCATGGTGCTCATTACGGTGTTGTCGGTGATGAATGGATTTGACGAAGAAATTCATAAACGCTTTTTTGGTATGGCCCCAGAAATTACGATTAATGCCCAAGATGGCCATGTTGCTGATTGGCAAGCCTTGGCTAAAAAATTATCTAAAATGAATGGCGTAAAAGCGGTTGCTCCTTTTGTGGGTGGGCAGGGGCTTTTAACCTATGATGGTCAAGTGTCTCCTGTTGTGATTACAGGGATACTGCCCGAAGTAGAAGAAAAAATAACCCATTTGAGCGATAAATTATTGTTAGGCGATATCCATCAAATGACACATTTCGGCATGGTCTTGGGTCGGGGGATCGCTGAGCGAATGGGTGTTATGGTCGGGGATAAAATGACCGTAATGATTCCTGAGGCAACAGTAACGCCAGCTGGCATGATTCCTCGTTTTAAACGATTCACTGTGGTTGGTATTTTCTCTGCAGGAACCGGGTTTAATTTTGACACAAAACTAGCATTTATTGATTTGCCCGATGCGCAAAAGCTAATGCGACTTGGACAAGATGTTACAGGTCTTAAACTTAAAATTAATAATATTTACGATGCACCCAAACTCTCAGCTGAAATTCGAGAATCCTTAGGAGAGGCATACGAGGTTGGCAATTGGACTGAACAATTTGGCGAATTTTTTCAGGCTGTTAAAATGGAAAAAACAATGATGTTTTTGATTCTGATGTTGATCATTGCTGTTGCCGCGTTTAATTTAGTATCCTCCTTGGTGATGGTTGTAAATGATAAACAGGCGGATATCGCCATTTTACGGACAATGGGCGCAACACCCCGAACCATCTTGGCTATTTTTATTGTACAAGGCATGTTAATCGGTTTTGTAGGTACCCTGCTTGGTTTGTTGGGTGGTTTGATCCTTGCAAGCAATGCTGCGACGATTGTCAGCGCGTTGCAGTCCTTTATTGGCGTACAACTGCTGTCGTCTAATATTTATTTTGTTGATTATCTACCGTCTAAAATTTTGCCGCATGATTTATACCTGGTCTGTTTCATTGCTTTAATCATGAGTTTTATCGCAACGTTGTATCCTGCTTGGCGTGCATCACGAACCATCATTGCGGAGGCTTTGCATTATGAGTAATCCACTGATTCAGTGCACGGGCTTACGAAAATCATATCAAGATGGACATTCAACGGTTGATGTCTTTGAGCATCTTAATTTAACGATTAATCCGGGTGATTGCATCGCAATTGTTGGCTCCTCTGGCTCTGGAAAAAGCACGTTATTGCATTTGTTGGGTGGGCTTGATAAACCAAGCGCAGGAGAGGTGCTTATTCAAGGAAAAGATTGGCAATTATTTTCAGAAAAACAACGTTGTCAACTTAGAAATAAACATATTGGTTTTGTTTATCAATTTCATCATCTCTTAAGAGAATTTACAGCACTTGAAAATGTTGCTATGCCGTTGTTGCTAGCAAATAAATCTATTCAAGAAGCTCGAGCGTCTGCGCATGACATACTCAACGCGGTTGGTTTGGGTGCGCGCGTTCACCATAAGCCGGCACAACTATCGGGCGGAGAGCGGCAGCGCGTTGCTATTGCGCGTGCACTGGTGAATAAGCCAGATTGCGTTTTTGCTGATGAGCCGACAGGAAATTTAGATAATACAACGGCGATGCAGGTGTTTGATCTTATGCTTAAGCTCAACCAACAACATAATGCCGCACTTGTAATTGTAACGCATGATGCCCAACTTGCCTCATGCATGAATCATCGTATGATTTTGAAGGCCGGAGCTTTAACAATGCAGACCACGGGTGAGTAAAATGGAAAAAACAAAATTTGCCTTATGTTTTATAGCTCAACTTTGTTTTTGGGGTAGTTTTGAGATGGCTCAAGCATCTTCTCTTGTTGATGTTTACGGTGTAGAGGCCGGATGTGAAGCTCAGTTACGAAATAACGCATCGTATATTTTGCATTTGGCAGCGTTTAAAAGTGAACCCAATGCCGTGCGGTATCAGCATATCATTAGAGAAAAAACACATCAAGCGGTGCGTGTCGATTATCAGTTTAAGAAAAAGGCACCTTATCTGGTGACGATGGGCCCTTTTAGTACGATTGGTGCTTTGCGGCATACGAGTTGCGGTTTATTTCATCCTCAGAAAAGAGCTGTCATGCCTCATGCAAGTGAGCCGTTTAAACCGCTTCCAAGGGTCACTTCTTATGTGGGTAATATGGGCATTCCTGCAAAGTTTAATCCGTGGTCAAAAATCGCAACATTAAGTCTTGGATCAGCGTGGGTTAATCCTCATCCGACAGAAACCATGGCAGTTAATCCGCTTGTAAGCAGTGCTTATGCAGGGGTGAGTAATAGTCAGGCCGTGTTCGATGGCGAGATTTTTTTAGCCCTACAACGTGCGATTAATCGAAATTTTCTTGGGCAAGCAGGGGTTGCTGTTGGCGTCATGAGCGGCGCTCAATTGAAGGGCAATATTGTCAATACAATGTCGCATTATAATGAAGATTTTCTTTATGCCTATGATGTGAGTCATACTCACCTTGCGCTTAAGGGTAAAATACTGATTGAGCCAGAAGATATTATTAATCCGTATGTGAGTGGTAGTCTTGGTGTTGCTTTTAACCAGGCTAATCATTATACCAGTACCCCAAACAATTCAACTGTAGGTTCAACGCCATTGTTTGAAGCCAATACAACCACAGCATTTACTTATACAGTGGGGGCAGGTATACAGACTGATATTAATGCAACTTGGCAAGTAGGACTTGGTTACGAGTTTTCAGATTGGGGAATGAGTGCTTTAGCAGCTGCTCCGGGGCAGCGCGTCGGGACAGGTTTACAGCTGAATCATTTGTATTCGAATGCATTTCTGTTGAATTTAACGTATAGTAATTTTCTCTAAAAAAAAGTGTCGATTTTTTGTTTGAGTTGAGTTACAGTTCGTAAAAATAATGAGGGTGTTGAGTCCATGTTGAGGAAACTTAGAGGTGCATTTTCCAATGACCTGTCCATTGATTTAGGTACAGCGAATACGTTGATTTATGTACGAGACAAAGGCATTGTGTTAAATGAGCCGTCGGTTGTCGCGTTACGTAATGAGGGCGGACAAAAACGTGTTGCCGCCGTTGGGCTCGAAGCAAAACGTATGCTCGGCAGAACGCCAGGTAACATTAACGCAATTCGCCCGATGAAAGACGGCGTTATTGCTGATTTTTTTGTAACTGAAAAAATGTTGCAACATTTTATACACAAAGTACACGAGAATCGGTTTTTAAGACCAAGCCCACGCGTTTTGGTTTGTGTTCCATGTGGTTCAACCCAAGTTGAGCGACGCGCGATTCGTGAGTCAGCCATGGGTGCTGGTGCGCGTGAAGTGTTTTTAATTGAAGAACCTATGGCGGCAGCATTAGGCGCAGGTATGCCTGTTGAAGAAGCTAGTGGTTCTATGGTCGTTGACATTGGCGGCGGCACAACAGAAGTTGCAATTATTTCATTAAGCGGCATTGTTTATCATCAATCGGTTCGAATTGGTGGCGATAAGTTTGATGATGCAATTATTTCATACGTTCGTCGTAATTATGGCACCTTGATTGGTGAAACAACGGCTGAGCGAATTAAACATGAAATTGGTTCAGCATTTCCAAGTCGAGATTTGTTTGAAATTGAAGTCAGAGGCAGAAATTTGGCAGAAGGTGTGCCACGAAGCTTTACGCTTACAAGTGCTGAAATTTTAGAAGCCCTACAAGAACCATTATCTGGGATTGTGGGTGCGGTAAGAGCAGCCCTTGAGTTGGCCCCGCCTGAGCTCGCGGCAGATATTGCTGAGCGTGGCATGGTGTTAACCGGTGGCGGCGCTTTGTTAAAAAATATGGACAGACTCTTAATGGAAGAAACTGGTCTGCCAGTTTTAGTGGCAGAAGATCCACTCACATGCGTAGCGCGTGGGGGCGGTAAAGCATTAGAAACCATGGACTTACGCGGCGGTGATTTCCTTTCAACAGAATAATGTAAACAATTTTTTGTTTAAAAAAAAGGCGAGTGAGCGTTCACAGTTTCTGTTAATGCTTTGCTTGTCTTTTTTTATTATGATTGCGGACCATCATTTCGATGCCGTAAGTAAAATTCGCCGAACATTTTCTTTTGTTACCTCACCTGTTTTGGTTGCTGTGAACGCGCCAATGGTTTTGAAAAACTGGCTGAGTTCAGTGATCACAACAAAAAATACGGTGTTGCTCGAAAATAGTAAATTACGTAAACAACGTTTAAATTTACAAGCAGAGTTGCAGCGGCTTGGCAGTGTTGAGCATGAAAATTTGCAGCTGAAAGGTTTACTTGCATTATCATTGCCAGCCCATCGTCGTAAAATTGGCGCCGAAGTATTAGCAGTACAAATTAACAGTACAAGACAGGTTGTTATACTCAATAAGGGTGAGCAGGATGGAGTGACTCAGGGCCAGCCTGTGCTTGATGCCAATGGACTGATGGGGCAGGTGATTGATAGTTCAGGAATGACAAGTACCGTGTTGCTTATTTCAGACGCACGATCCGCGGTTCCTGTTCGAAACAGTCGTAGTGGTGAATGTTCTATTTTAGTTGGCAGTAATACAGTAGACACACTCTCAATGATTCACTTACCTAAAACCTCATCAGTTGAAAAAGGTGATTTACTGGTGACTTCAGGACTTGGACGGCGCTATCCACCAGGTTATCCAGTGGGTCTAGTCGATCAAGTATTTAATACCCCAGGCGAAGATTTTATTCGAGTCCATGTGAGCCCTGTTGCAGCCCTGAATCGTGCACGGTTGGTTTTAATGATTTGGCCAGATGATAAATACTTGGCATTATCTGAAGAAGCCGAACAGCAATTAGACAAAGCTGAGGTTGAAGCATGAGCATCGTCCGGCTGTCTTATTTTAAGCTTATTGTTGTGCTTATTCTGACGTTCATGTTGTCTATTATTCCACTTCCTTCCATGCTTTCACTTATTAGGCCCTTGTGGGTTATGTTGTTTATGTTATTTATTCAGGTGACCATTCCTTCACGTTTTCGTGTTGGTGGGCTTTTGTTGGTTGGATTAACACTCGATACATTATGTTTTTCTGTGATGGGTGAGCATGCTGCTGCTTTAATTTTGACGGCTTGGCTTGCAAGTCATTGGGTACGACGATTTAATTTTTTTTCAATGCCACAACAGATCATTATGATTTCGGGATTATCTTTTGTCTATCAAAGCATATTGTATATTTTTGATTGGGTTTTTGGATATCACGCTAATCCCTTACCTTATCTTATGCCCATTCTGTCAACAATGCTTCTATGGCCTTGGTTTAAATTGTTTGTGCATCGTTTATTTCTCTCTAGCCCGCTTTGACAGATGTCCGCTAGTGAACGAACAAAATTCTCCTTCGGATGAAAGTTTGTGCACTTGTACTGAGGCTAGCCAATAAAAGCAAACTCAATTAGGCCGCTCAGCGCAGCCTTAATACATGCAGTGCGAATTTCTTCTCGGGTGCCTTGAAACACATAATGCGTAGCGGTTTTAACGTTGTTTTTATTCGCCCAGGCAATCCAAACAGTTCCAACAGGTTTTTCAATACGTCCGCCATCAGGGCCCGCAATTCCAGTGACTGCAACACTTAAATCTGCATGGCTATGCTGTATTGCACCAATGGCCATGGCCATGGCACAGGATTCGCTCACGGCCCCTTCGGTTTCAAGAATCTCATGAGGCACACCTAAAAGGTCTGCTTTGGATTGATTACTATAGGTCACAAAGCCACATTCAAACCACGCTGAAGCGCCGGGGATTGCGGTAATTGCGGCTGAAAGACCACCTCCGGTACAGGATTCAGCGGTGGCGCAGCGCATGTTGCTTTGTTTTAGCAGTACGCCTAGCTGTTTCGAAAGTTCGTTTATTGTTTTAGTCATTTTTAAAACACTCAGATAAAAAGTAACGTGTTGATTCCATGGCTCTATCATTCGATTTTGGATTAAAAATGGTTCCTAAGGTGTGATCATGAGCCAAAGGATTGGTAAACGCGTGTTGTGTTTGACTGTACATATGAATCTGCCAGTCTACAGTGCTTGCATTCATTTCTTTACAAAAAAGGTCGATATCATGGGGGCGTACCATGGGGTCATCATAGCCATGAAGAATGAGCAATTTTGCTAAAATGGCTTGATTTTCGAGTGATTCAGGTTTGTTTAATAACCCATGAAGGCTAACAGCTCCTTTTATTGCAGCACCAGTTCTTGCCAAATCAAGTGCACACAGTCCACCAAAACAAAATCCAATCACAGCAATTTGATTTGGGTTTACCTGGGGCATTTTTTTAATTGCATCAAATGCTGTCAGTATTCGATGACGTAATAAGGGTCGATTGTCTACAACAGGCTTCATTAAGGCTAGCTTTTCTTCTGTGGTATTGCCCGTATGTCCGTGACCATACATATCGACAGCAAAACCGACGTATCCCTGAGTCGCAAGCCATTGGGTTTTTTGACGTGCAAAGTCATTTACGCCGCTCCAGTCGTGGACAACCATAACGGCAGGACGTTTTTCAGTTGTTGACTTGTCATAAGATAAATAGCCGTTTAGGGGTAACGTGTCGTGATGATAAATAAATTGCTCGGATAACATGAGTTACTGCTCCATTTCATTTTATAGTTAATAAGCATAAGATAGTTTAACGAGGACTTCAAACAAACAAGGACAATATCATGTCAGATAAATATACGAAAATAACGCAAGACATCGGCACGCAACTGGCTAAAATTCGTAAAGAACTTCCGGAGGTAATGGCTGGCTTCTCTGCATTGTCGCAAGCGGCATCCAAAGCTGGTGTGCTTGATAAAAAAACAAAGGAACTGATTGCTATGGCGCTGTCTGTTGCCAACCGATGTCCTGGATGCATTGGTTTTCATTCACAAACGCTGATTAAGCTAGAGGTTAGTCGTGAAGAGCTTTTAGAAACCTTGGGAATGGCGATTTATATGGGCGGTGGACCTTCCTTAATGTATGCAGCAGAAGCATTAGAGGCATTTGAAGAGTTTAGCAAGGCCTAAATTATCAGCTGAAAATTCTTATAAAAATTTTCATATGAGACTTATCGCAACAGTGAATAAAGTGTGCTAGCATCTGTCTCTAATCAAGCGAGTTTTTGCTTTGAGATAAGTAGGAACAATTGATCCGTCGGCAAGTAATAGAATTGGGAGTATAATCATGAAGCGTTTAGGTGGCGTCTTAGTGGCGCTGTTATTTACAATGGGTACCGTAAGTGCATTTGCAGATGGTGCTAAAATTGGTGTTGTAGATTTGCAAAAAATCATGCAAACCTCGACACAAATGAAAACCATTCAGGAAAAATTAGAAAAAGAATTTAAGCCACGTCGCGATAAGTTGGTTGCGATGGAGGAAGGCCTTAAAAGTGATATGGAAAAATTTAAGCGCGACAATGCTATATTGAGTCAAACTCAGCGTAAAGATCTTGAAAAAAAGATTGTGGCTACGCAGCAGCAGTTTGAGCGTGAAGGTCAACAATATCAGCAAGAGTTAAGTACAGCCCATAATGAAGCAATGGAAGAGTTTTACAATAAAATTCGAGCCGCCATTGCTAAAGTAGCTCAAAATGAAAAATACGATTTGGTTTTTCAGAAAGATGCTGCACCTTTCAGTGTTGATAAGCTTGATGTGACTTCAAAAGTTATGCAGGATATTAACTGAGCATAATGAATGATGCATTTAATGGAGAGAACAGTTGTTCTCTCCGTTTTTTTTGAAGGACACAAAAATGAGTGACGTTGTACCTATTACCCAAATTCTAGATCTTATTCCTCATCGATACCCTTTTTTATTGGTTGATCGCGTATTAGATTATAAACCGTTTGATTATCTCACTGCGTTAAAAAATGTAACAATGAATGAGCCTTATTTTACGGGCCATTTTCCAGGCAATCCAATCATGCCGGGTGTACTCATGCTTGAGGCATTGGCTCAAGCCAGTGGTATTTTGTCTGATTTATCTCGAAAAGCCAAAGAAGGGCATAAGTTTTTATATTTTTTTGCAGGCATTGATAATGCAAAATTCAAACAAATTGTAACACCTGGCGATCAGTTGCGATTGGAAGTTAAATTTTTAGGGCAAAAACGAGATTTTTGGCGCATGCACGGAGAAGCTTTTGTGGGCGATAAATTAGCATGTTCTGCGGATTTGATGAGTGCAGCGAAGGAAGTGAAGTGCGATGATAAGTGAACACGCGATTATACATCCTTCTGCAAAAATAGCAGCAGGTGTTTCTGTTGGGCACGGTAGTATTATTGGGGCCAACGTTGAAATAGGTGAAGGAACCTGGATAGGGCCTCATGTGGTCATCGCGGGGCCTACGCTCATTGGAAAAAACAACCGTTTTTTTCAGTTTTCTTCAATCGGTGATGAACCTCAAGACATTACTTATCAAGGCGAACCGACGCGACTTGAAATTGGTGATAACAATGTTTTTCGTGAGTTTTGCATGATAAGCCGAGGCACCGTAAAAGGTGGTGGGCTAACCCGCATAGGCAACCACAACTTTTTTATGGCGTATACGCATGTTGGGCATGATTGTATGATCGATAATCATGTGATTTTGGTTAGTTACTCTGCATTGTCAGGCCATGTCACGCTTCAAGATTATGCGATTATTGGTGCTTATGCTGCTGTTCATCAATTTTGTCAGGTGGGCGCCTATGCATTTATTGCTCGCGCCACGTATGTGACCAAAGACGTTCTTCCGTATGTCATGATCGCAGGTCAAGATACATCAGCGTGTGGTATCAATACCGTTGGACTAAGGCGTCGAGGTTTTTCCTCGGATGCGATTACTTGTTTACGCAGGGCTTATAAAATTATTTTTAGAAAAGGCCTGACGGTGCAAGAAGCCGTTGCTGAATTAAAAATTCTGCAACATGATTGCCCCGAAGTTTTGCCCATGATAGAAGCTTTGAATGAATCAACCCGTGGTATTGTAAGGTAGGTATTTTATGTTAGATCCTCATTTTTTGCGTGAGAACGCTGAATCGATTGCACAACGCTTATCAACACGCGGCTTTAAGTTTGACCATGAACTATTCATGTCATTGGAATCATCTCGAAAATCATTGCAAACAGAAACGCAAGCGCTTCAAAATGAGCGCAATCAGCGTTCAAAATCTATTGGTGAGGCTAAAGGGCGCGGTGAAAACATTGAGCCCCTTCTAACAGAAGTTGGGCGTTTAGGTGATGTATTAGAATCAAAAAAAGAAGCACTTTCTCAAGTTTTATGTGAATTAGAAGCGCTCAGTTTGAGTTTGCCTAATGTGCCTCATGAATCAGTGCCTCTTGGCGCAAATGAATCCTTTAATCAAGAAATTCGTAGAGTTGGTGAAATTCCAGCGTTTGATTTTGATGTTAAATCTCATGATGAATTGGGTGAAGCATTAGGACAAATGGACTTTAAACTTGCTGCAAAAATTACAGGAAGTCGCTTTGTAGTTATGCGGGCTCAGCTGGCAAGGTTGCACCGGGCTCTCACTCAATTTATGTTGGATGTTCATACGACTCAGCATGGATATCAAGAAATTTATGTGCCTTATCTTGTTAACGCAGCAAGTTTACATGGAACAGGGCAATTACCTAAATTTGAAGATGACTTATTTAAAATCACAGGAGAATGCGGTTATTATTTAACGTCAACCGCTGAGATTCCGGTTACTAATACCGTACGCGATATGATTTTAAATCAATCTGAATTACCCATTCGCTATGTTTGTCATTCGCCCTGCTTTAGAAGTGAAGCGGGATCTTATGGAAAAGATACTAAAGGGATGATTCGACAACACCAATTTGAAAAAGTAGAATTGGTCTGCATCACCACGCCAGAAGCATCCTACGATGCGCTGGAGCAACTCACGGGTCATGCAGAAGCTATTTTAAAGCAATTGATGTTGCCGTATCGGGTTGTTACCTTATGCACGGGCGATTTAGGTGCAAGTGCTGCAAAAACGTATGATATTGAAGTCTGGTTACCGAGTCAAAATACATACCGTGAAATTTCCTCTTGCAGTAACATGGAGGCCTTTCAAGCCAGACGCATGCAAGCACGGTATCGGCTAGATGACACTCGCGAAATAGAACCCGTACACACCCTTAATGGCTCAGGCCTTGCTGTGGGACGAACTTTGGTTGCTGTGTTAGAAAATTATCAAGAAAAAGATGGTTCGATTCGGATCCCTGAGGTATTGCGACCTTATATGGGTGGATTGGAGCGTATTAAAGCTTGTTGAGCTGAGCCCAAAGCCACTATAGTCCCCGGACAGATGACTTGATGACCGATTAAGCGCGCTCAACTCGCTACGCTCAGACACAGCTCGCTTACTCGTTCACCAAGTCATCTGTGCGGCACTATAATCAAGTATAAGCAGCAACCAACCCCATTAATAAAAACCCAATAATAACAAAACTGAAGTCGCGTAAGTTGCAGCAACGCTCGACCATAACGCATCGTTCTAGTCCGTGGAGGGTCCCTAGATAAAGAAACGTTCCTGCGGACAGGGCAATGAGAATGGGTGGCATTAATGATTGGCTGGGTAAACCTTGCCCGAAATACCAACCCACAGCTATGCCAAGCGGGGTCATCAGCGCAAAAATTAAAAAGAGGATCATGCTGCTTCTGGGCTTTAAACTGCTTTTGTTCAGTTGAACTGCGATGGCAAAACTTTCGGCCCATTTGTGGGTGATAATGGCTAAGAATAACATGAACATGGTTGGATAATCGTGTGTCAAGCCGAGCGCAGTACCTAACACCAGAGAGTGGACAGAGAGCATCAGCCAGGCAACAATTGCAAACGCAGGATGTGCTCTATCATGATGATGGTAAAGCTCCTTTCCTAAGTGTTCAAACCATAAAAACAATAGAAAAACTATGCCTGTAATAACGTAGGCAAAAGGGTAATGGTATCCAAGCGAATTGAAACCATGGTTTGATTCAGGCAACATATGCAATAACGCTGCGCCTAAAAAAACACCTGTAGCTAAGGTTTCTCCGATAGGGAATTCAACATGAGCGTCGTGTGATAAGCGTTTTTTGAATGGGAACCATCCCGCTAATAAAATAACGGTAAGCGCACTTAATGCAAAAAAAATGTTTAAGGTTGCGACACTTATCATGTGGAATTCTCACTCGATTCGTTATTTTAGAGGCTGCATACTATTGAGTGCTTTGCTTTTTGGCAAGTTTTTTTTCAGCATGAGTCGAACTTCGATTTGCTCATGGAGTTCGGTGAGACAGCGTTTGATGTGGTTTTCATCTTTTTTTGTAAGGGTGCTGTTGTCAACAAATAATATGTCAAGCATCACTTGTCCATCAAGATAATGAATCACCCATGTGTCAATAGTCGGGTGTTCAGTTTTTAATGGATTGAGTATGGTTTCAATTTTCTTTCGGTTGGGTAAATGCAGCGAGGGCGACGTGACTTCATCATCCTCGGGGTCAACGTGGACTGTAACATCTCGGACATCGGAGCATTGCTTCAGCAATGATTGATGAACATGTTGTGCAATATAATGCCCTTCGGAGACGGAAATAAAAGGAGACACCAAAATGTGAACATCTAAGAAAATGTCACTCCCCATCATTCGGCTTCGTAATTGATGAACTTTTTCTACGCCATCGACGTTATGGATAATTGATTCAATGATTGCCAGTTGTTTCGGCTCAACACCCGTATCAACAAGTTCTTTAATGCTGTTCCAGGCATAGGTGAGCCCCATATGAATGATCATAAGTCCCACCAGAATCGCTGCAGCGGCATCAAAATAGTGTAGCCCAAAGATAGTTCCAACCAGTCCTATGAGCACAACAATAGAAGAAGCTGCGTCCGAGCGGTGGTGCCATGCATTGGCAATCAGAAGAGAAGAGTTAATTCGTTTTCCAATGGCATGGGTATAATGATAAAGCGCTTCGTTTGCTAGAATGGAGAAAATGGCAATCGGTAGGGCTAATTGATTAGGCATGATGAAGTCAGGCGCAATGATTTCCGTGATTGAATGCCATGCGATGATTACACCGGTAAGGATGAGCAGAAGAGCCAATAGAAAGGTTCCTGCTGTTTCAATGCGTTGGTGTCCATAAGGATGCGACACATCAGCGTCCTGGCTGCCAAGTTTTGATGCAAAAACAACCATGGCGTCCGTCACGAGATCGGCAAAGGAGTGAAATCCATCTGCAATCAGGGCATGGGATTGGAAAAAAACGCCACCAATGAGTTTTATAACCCCTAAAAATGCATTAACGAATGCTCCGATTAAGGTAATGCGCTTTGCTGTGTGATAACGCGTTGAGTGATTCATGAGATTTTAGGTATCAGTTTGATTATCTTAGCAAATTTATTTGCAATTATACTCATAAGATCGCAAAATCTTCAATATAATATTTTGGGAGTTATGTCGTGATGCAATCTGTACAAATTAAAATTATAGACCCACGTGTTGGGGATAGTATTCCTTTACCAACTTATGCAACCCTGGGTTCAGCTGGATTAGATTTGCGTGTGTGCATTGACGAGCCAATTCAAATTGCCGCACAAGAAACAGTTTTGTTACCCACAGGTCTTGCGGTTTACATAGCTGACCCTCATCTTGCTGCTGTTATATTGCCGCGTTCAGGGCTCGGACATAAACATGGCATTGTTTTGGGTAATTTGGTTGGGCTTATTGATTCAGATTATCAGGGCGAACTTAAAATCTCCTGCTGGAATCGTGGTGCGGAACATTTCACGGTGAATCCAGGTGATAGGATTGCGCAACTTGTGTTTCTACCTATTGTGAGAGCCGAATTTACATTGGTAGAACAATTCACCCAAACAAGTCGCGGTGAGGGTGGGTTTGGTAGTTCAGGGAGACAATAAATGGCCTATATCGACAGTTCTGTTTTTCGCGCCTACGACATTCGAGGCATTATTGGTCAGCAATTAGATGAGGCTGATTTTTTTCGTATTGGTCAAGCCATTGCATATCGTCTACAGGCTTTGGGGCGAACAAAAATTATTGTTGCGCGTGATGGGCGGTTAACGAGTGATGCTTTGGGGCTTGCAATACAAAAAGGCCTATTGAGCAGTGGTGTTGATGTCATCAACTTAGGCGCCGTTGCAACCCCTGTGATGTATTATGCAACACATACCATTCCAGATGTAGACAGTGGTCTTATTGTAACGGGTAGCCATAATCCTGCAGACTATAATGGGATTAAAATCGTTCTTGCGGGTAAAACCTTAGTACAAGAAGATATTAAGTTATTGTATGATTTGGTGAGTCAAGATGCCTATATTGTAGGGAAAGGAATTGAGACATCAGTCGACATGATGCCTGACTATGTAGGGCGTGTTACTCAGGGGATTCATTTAAAGCGACCATTACGTGTTGTGGTTGATTGTGGCAATGGGATTGCCGGCCCTATTATTCCGCGTGTTCTAGAGCGCTTGGGTTGTGATGTCATTGAATTGTATTGCGATGTTGATGGACGTTTCCCTCATCATCATCCTGATCCAACGATCGAAGCCAACTTAGTCGACCTTAAAGCAGCTGTTAAGTTGCATGGTGCTGATATTGGGCTTGCTTTCGATGGAGATGCGGATCGTTTGGGCGTTATTACTCAGCAGGGTGAGGTCATTTGGCCCGATCGACTCATGATGTTTTTTGCTCAACATGTTTTAAGGGAAAACCCTCGCGGTACGATTGTTTATGATGTGAAGTGTTCGAGTCATCTTGCAAGCGTGATAGCAGAAGCAGGGGGCAATGCCCGGATGTGCCCAACGGGGCACTCTATTGTGAAAGGCATCATGAAAGAAGTCAAAGCGGTCTTGGCTGGCGAGATGAGTGGACATATCTTTTTTAATGATCGCTGGTATGGGTTTGATGACGCGTTATACAGTGCGTGTCGTTTATTAGAGATGCTGTCTATATCAAGTTTAACGGTTGGAGAGCAGTTTTTATTGATTCCCAACAGTGTGAATACGCCAGAAATTAAAATCCCAATTGTTGATGAAAATAAATTTTCATTTATGGCCCGTTTTATTGCAGAAGCAGAATTTTCTAATGCAACCTTTATTGACATTGATGGCATACGTGTGGAGTTTAATGATGGCTGGGGGCTTATTCGTGCATCCAATACGACCCCCTGCTTGGTTGCGCGTTTTGAAGCTGAAACGAGTGTGGCACTAGAAAAAATTCAAGCGCTTTTTAAAGTACAACTTCATGCCATTGATGCTTGTTTAGCTGTTCCTTTTTAATTCTGGCGCTAGAGCGAGGTCATCATTGGTCTGGGGCAATTTCAAATTAATGAATGATTGAGCTATGATGTATGATATAGCATCTTGATATAGGCGATGACGATGGCAGCGAAAGAAGAGCGAGATGAGCAGGATGAGCAAGCATATAAGGACGAGATGAATGCTCAACGTGAGAGTATTGAAACATTTCTCAACACCGATCCCATTGCACAAATCGAAGCTGTTTATCAATTATGGTGGCGTTGGGCAGATTTTGAACTGGTAGTAATTAGCCCCCATTTACCGCAAAACTCCCCAGCTGTTTTAATTCCCCCAGAAAGGATTCCTGAGACAAACGAAATTGAGTTTGTCTATCCTATCTTGGATTCCGGCTATAAATTTTCGACTTCTAAAGGCGAGGAAATGTATGCCTCAGGCTTATCTTTGTGTAAAAGTCATTTTACGATTGAAAAGATCATTTATCTTTTAACCGAACGCTTAGCAGAAGGTGGGGTTGAGCTTGAAACAGAAGTACTGATTGCTTTTGGTGGGCATGAACTATTACAGCGTAAAGCATTTGAATCCATTATTAATTTAACAAAAAACAATTTGGTTGTTACCAATTTTGATCCAGGTTTATGGGGTGAGGAATATTTGCAGCGCGTTAAACGTCTCGTTGAGAAAGGGTATGGTTACCCTCCAGAAGCGCCGCGGTCGCCTTATCGTCAAACATATAGTGCAATAGCTGGAAAAAATAAACAGTCTTAAGCAGTATTAATTGAGGATATCCTTTGCGATGAAAAATCGGAGTGATATACTCTTCTTTTAATATAAAAAAGGATGAGCCGTGAAACATCAACGACCAGTGAATCTTGATTTAAGTACTTTATCTTATCCGCCGATGGCAATTGCCTCTATTTTACATCGCCTATCAGGTGTTGTTCTTTTCTTATTATTTCCTGTGATACTTTATTTTCTATATTGTTCATTGCAGGATAACGTTTCTTTTTTATCCTTGCAAAGTGAGCTTTCCCAACCGATGTATAAGAGCATTGTGTGGATGTTTGGTGCGGCTTGGTGGTACCACGTGTTAGCAGGACTGCGTCATATACTGATGGATTGTGGGGTCGGGGAATCGTTAAAAGCGGCTCGAGTGGGCGCCATATTGGTGATTGGCTTAGGTGTTGTTGGTGCAATTCTTTTAGGAGTTTGGCTATGGTAACGAATATAACTAGTCTGACGGGTAACGGCTTAAAAGATTGGTTGATACAGCGTGTAACAGCAGTTTATTTTGCTATATTTACTGTGTATTTGGCTATATTTTTTATGACGCATCCTCACCTGACATTTGATGTGTGGCAGGAACTTTTTCATTGTGTTGGATTTGAGATTGCGGCAATCCTTGCGTTGATAGCGTTTGTATTACATGCATGGATTGGTATTTGGACGGTTACTACAGATTATATGAAATGCACACCCATAAGGGTTTTTGTGCAAATTATGGTCTTGGCTGCCTTGCTTGTGCAGTTAATTGTGGGCCTTATGATCGTTGGGGGACAATAACGATGACATTTGCACGATATAGTTTTGATGCAATCATTATTGGTGCTGGAGGAGCTGGCATGCGTGCAGCACTACAACTCGCCAATTCTGGAATGAAAGTTGCTCTATTATCTAAAGTATTTCCTACACGATCACATACTGTCTCTGCACAGGGCGGCATTACCTCCGCATTAGGCAATGCGGATGAAGATGATTGGCGTTGGCATATGTATGATACGGTGAAAGGTGCTGACTACCTCGGGGATCAAGATTGTATAGAGTATTTGTGTAAAACAGGTCCTGAAGCTGTTTATGAACTTGAACATATGGGTTTACCTTTTTCAAGAATGGATAATGGTAAAATCTATCAAAGACAGTTTGGCGGCCAATCTAAAAATTTCGGTGGTGAACAAGCCGCACGAACCTGTGCAGCAGCTGATCGCACAGGCCATGCATTGTTACACACACTCTATCAACAAAACTTAAAAGCAAAAACACATATCTTTAGCGAGTGGTTTGCACTTGATTTTGTTAAAGAGGCCAGTGGTCGGGTTGTAGGGGTTACGGCCTTTTGTATCGAAACCGGAGAGATTGTTTTTTTCCAAAGTCGTGTCTGTATTTTGGCAACGGGTGGGGCTGGGCGAATTTACCAATCTACCACGAATGCTCATATTAATACTGGGGATGGTTTCGGGATGGCCTTGCGTGCGGGGCTTCCATTACAAGATATGGAAATGTGGCAGTTTCATCCAACGGGCATTGCAGGGGCAGGTACTTTGGTTACCGAAGGCTCTCGTGGAGAGGGTGGATATCTTATTAATAAAGATGGTGAACGCTTTATGGAGCGTTATGCGCCCCATGCAAAAGATTTGGCATCTCGAGATGTTGTCGCGCGTTCAATGGCATTAGAAATGCGTGCTGGAAAAGGATTTGATCCTGGTGGTGCAGATTATGTGAAATTAAAGTTAGATCATCTGGGTGCTGATCTCATTAAATCACGCTTACCTGGTATCCGAGAGTTGTCAATGACATTTGCGGGTGTTGATCCTATTCTAGAACCCATTCCAGTGGTTCCAACATGTCATTATAGTATGGGTGGTGTACCAACAAACATTCACGGCCAAGTCATTACAAAAGTAAAAGGTAAAGAAAGTATTGTTGAGGGATTATATGCGGTCGGCGAGTGTGCTTGTGTATCCGTGCACGGTGCTAATCGTTTAGGTGGTAATTCATTGCTTGACCTTGTGGTGTTTGGTCGAGCTGCAGCATTACATGTTGAAACATTATGGCAATCAAATGCATTGTCGGATCTTAAGTATGCATCAGAAGAAGACGTTGCTGCTTCGCTTGCACGTTATGAGCGCTGGGAGACATCAGGTGCGGATGGCGATAGCCCAGCACAAATTCGTGATGAGATGCAGCGAATTATGCAGGAAGATTTTGGCGTGTTTCGAACAGGCGACATCATGCAAAAAGGGTTAGAGCGTTTAGTTGCTTTAAAAGAACGCTTAGCGACGGCGAGTTTGCTAGATAAAAGCCGTGTTTTTAATACGGAGCGTGTCATAGCACTGGAGTTGGATAATTTGATGGCTACGGCCTATGCAACGGCTCAATCAGCACTTGCTCGAACAGAAAGTCGAGGTGCACACAGTCGAGAGGATTATCCAAAGAGAGATGATGAACATTGGATTAAGCATACGCTGTATTTTCAGGAAGGCGAAAAAATCGATTATAGACCGGTGAATAATACACCTCAATATATTGAGCCTTTTAAACCTGTAGAACGCGTTTACTAGTGAGGATATAACATGACAAATGATAGACGTGTGAGTCTTTCGATTTATCGATATAATCCTGAAAAGGATAAAACACCTTATATGCGAACGTATGAACTCATCATTCCTAAAAAAAGTGATCCCATGGTTTTGACGTTGCTTGAGCGTATTAAAGCAGAACAAGATGAGACGTTGTCCTATCGACGCTCATGTCGTGAAGGGGTCTGCGGATCTGATGGCATGAATCTCAATGGCACGAATGGACTTGCCTGCGTAACGGCTTTATCAAAGTTGAAAACCGATACCCTTGTGATTCGACCTTTGCCTGGGTTTCCTGTGGTACGTGATCTTGTGGTCGATATGTCGCAATTTTATCAGCAGTATGAACGTATCGAGCCTTACTTGCAAAATGAGGAAAGTGCGCCGCCGCGTGAGCGACTCCAAAGCCCTGCTGAACGTTCAAAATTAGACGGCCTTTATGAGTGTATTTTATGCGCTTGCTGTACAAGCTCATGCCCTTCATTTTGGTGGAATCCAGAAAAATTTGTTGGGCCAGCGGGTTTGTTACAAGCGCGTCGATTCCTTGCTGATAGTCGTGATACCGCAACCAATAAACGATTAGAAAAATTACAAGATCCTTTCAGCGTTTTTCGTTGTCGGTCTATTATGAATTGCGCTAATGTTTGTCCGAAAGGGTTAAATCCAACGGAAGCGATCAGTGAAATACGTAAACAAATGCTAAATATTGAAACTTGAGTTATCTGTTGGAGAAGAATTAAATGAGTTGTGATACGTTACAAAAAGCCTGGGCTACCTCGTATTTGTCAGGTGGGAATATGGCTTATGTGGATGGATTATATGAAGACTATTTGGCTGATCCTTCGCTGGTGTCTTCCGATTGGCAAGCTGTATTTAAGGGGCTGCCAAAGGCCGATGGGCTAGGTAAAGATGTTTCACACCGGGCTGTTCGTGATTACTTTCTAAATCAATCAGATAAAAAGCAGGGTGTTCTTCCTGTTGTCGAAAGTAAGCAGGCACATGTCACCGCTTTGATCAACGCGTATCGTACCAATGGGCATTTGGCTGCACATCTTGACCCACTTAACGTAAGTGAGCGTCCTGTTACGCCTCAACTAGAATTGTCATACCACGGACTCAGTGATCGTGATTCAGGCCAGTCGTTTAGTTCGGACGCTGCTTTCGGCGTAACGTCTCTACCCCTTGGAGATATTTTAAAGGCGCTAAAAGAGACTTATTGTGGCAGTATTGGCATAGAATATATGCATATTGCAAACTCAGATGAAAGAGAATGGCTTCAAAAAACAATAGAAGCTGGACGCGGCCGCTCTCATTTAAATGCTGATAAAAAACGCCAAATCATGAATGAATTGATTGAGGCCGACGGATTAGAGCGTTATCTAGCCACGCGTTATGTGGGTCAAAAACGATTTTCACTAGAAGGCGGTGATGCGCTTGTCCCTATGATGAAAGAAATTCTTCGTTTGGCTGGTCGAGCTCAGGTGAACGATGTGATTATTGGTATGGCGCATCGCGGGCGATTAAATGTTCTTGTGAATGTGTTAGGAAAAGAGCCTGATGAGTTATTTTCAGAGTTTGAAGGCAAAGTTAAATACGATCGAACGGGTGATGTGAAATATCATTTAGGATTTTCATCAGATATAAAAACAGAATCAGGTGCTATTGTTCATGTTTCGTTGGCTTTTAATCCCTCTCATCTTGAAATCATAAGCCCAGTCGTTGAAGGTTCCGCTCGATCACGTTTGCGAAGACGAAATGATTTAATCGAAAAAAATGCTGTTGTTCCAGTGGTTATTCATGGTGATGCAGCGTTTGCTGGTCAGGGTGTTGTGATGGAAACTTTTAATTTCTCACAAGCCAGAGGCTATTGCACCGGTGGAACGGTCCATATTGTAATTAATAATCAAATTGGATTTACCACGAGTAATCCATTGGATGCGAGGTCAACGCTCTATTGTACGGATGTTGCTAAAATGGTTCAGGCGCCTATTCTTCATGTGAATGGTGATGATCCAGAAGCGGTTATTTTCGCAACAAGCATTGCATTTGATTATCGTATGAAATTTAAACGAGATGTCGTAATTGATTTGGTTTGCTTTAGACGGAATGGTCATAATGAAGCTGATGAGCCCTCAGTTACGCAACCGGTGATGTATCAGCATGTGAAAATGATGAAACCACTGAGAGCACTCTATGCTGAACAACTCATTGCACAAGGCATTGTCACGGAACAATCTGTTCAAGAGAGCATAGATGATTATCGAACTAAGCTTGATAAAGGCGAAGCTGTTGTCGAAACCATTCGGGGCGACTATCCAGGTAAAATGGCCCTCGATTGGACTCCTTATTTTGAAAGTAAATGGACGGATAAAACAGATACAACGGTTGATATAAAAACCATACAACTTTTATCAGAAAAATTGCAGAGATTACCTGAAGGGTTTGAAATGCATCCTGTTGTTGCTCGCTTGATGGAAGAGCGACAAAAAATGACAATGGGTGCAATGCCTATCAATTGGGGATACGCAGAAACGATGGCCTATGCAACGTTATTGCATGAAAGTCATAGTGTTCGTTTATCGGGTCAAGATTGTGGACGAGGCACTTTTGCGCATCGTCATGCTGTTCTTCATGATTCAAAAACAGGGGATGTGTACACGCCACTTGAGCTCACCGCAGCAGATCCGTTGCAACCGTTTGCAGTGATTGATTCTGTCTTATCTGAAGAAGCTGTGCTTGCTTTTGAATATGGGTATGCTTGCTCTGAACCAACGTCGCTTGTCTTATGGGAAGCTCAGTTTGGAGATTTTGCAAATGGCGCACAAGTCGTCATTGATCAATTTATAAGTTCTGGGGAACAAAAATGGGGCCGTTTATGTGGCTTGGTGATGTTGTTGCCCCATGGCTACGAGGGACAAGGACCCGAACATTCTTCTGCACGTCTTGAGCGATATATGCAACTCTGTGCGCAGCAAAACATCCAGGTATGTACACCTACAACGCCAGCACAAATTTTTCATTTACTCAGAAGACAAGTGCTGAGACCGTTTCGCAAGCCACTTATTGTGATGACACCGAAAAGTCTTTTGCGTCACAAGTTGGCTGTATCACCTCTGTCAGATTTAACAGATGGCAAATTTCACGCTGTTATCCCGGAAATTGATGCGATAAATGAGAATCAAGTGACGCGCGTGGTGTTGTGTTGTGGAAAAGTATATTATGACTTGCTTCAAAAGCGTCGTGATGACGGGCTCAATCACGTTGCCATCATTCGGGTCGAACAACTGTATCCTTTTCCTAAAAAAATGTTGCGCGCAGAAATAGAAAAATATAAGCAAGCAACACAGGTGATCTGGTGTCAAGAAGAGCCTCAAAACCAGGGTGTTTGGTTTTCGTCGCAACATAATATGCGTGATTGTTTAAATACATCGCAAACATTAGAATATGCTGGCAGAGGGTTTGCTGCAGCCCCATCCGTAGGTAGTTTAAGTCTTCATATGAAGGAACAAGCTGCTTTAGTTGAACAAGCATTATTGGGAAATTAAATTAAATTTAAAAGGTTAAAGCCATGTCTATTGAACTTAAAGTGCCAGTTTTACCTGAATCAGTAGCGGATGCAACAATTGCTACTTGGCATAAAAAAGCGGGTGATCGCGTGACCCGTGATGAAAATATTGTTGATCTTGAAACAGATAAGGTCGTACTCGAAGTACCTGCCCCAGCGGATGGTATTTTAACAGATTGTTTGTTTGAAACGGGTGCTACAGTGATGTCAGGACAAGTGCTTGCTCATATTCAAGCTGGAACTGTTGCTGCAACAATACCAGCAGCAGTTGTTTCCCAAGAGCCCATTGTGCCGCCAACAAGCACGGGTCCTGCTGTTCGTCGACTGTTAGCTGAGCATGATCTCAATCCCGCCTCAATTGTTGGTAGTGGAAAGGAAGGTCGGCTGACGAAAGAAGATGTTGTTTCATTTATTGAATCAGCACGCAAACCTGAGCCAGTGCTTCAGGCATCAGGAGCTGTTGGTGGTCGTGAGGAACGTCGGGTTCCTATGTCTCGCCTTAGGGCA
The DNA here is from genome assembly GCA_947504875.1 of Legionellaceae bacterium. Lineage (GTDB taxonomy): Bacteria > Pseudomonadota > Gammaproteobacteria > Legionellales > Legionellaceae > CANNJI01. The sequence continues at coordinate 10,225 of CANNJI010000022.1, read as the reverse complement.
AAAGTAGCCGAGCGTTTGCTACAAGCACAACATCAATCAGCCATGCTGACCACGTTTAATGAAGTTAATTTGAAAGCCGTGATGGATTTACGAGCGGCCTACAAAGACAGTTTTGAGAAGAAACATGGTGTAAAACTCGGATTTATGTCGTTTTTTACTAAAGCGGTTGTGGAGTCTCTCAAACGTTTTCCTGCAGTGAATGCGTCAATTGATGGAAGCGATGTTGTGTATCATGGATATTATGATATTGGCATTGCTGTTTCAACGGAGCGAGGTCTTGTTGTGCCAGTGATTCGTGATGCGGATCAATCAAGCATGGCCACACTTGAACAGTCTATCAGTGATTTTGCATTACGTGCAAGAGATGGAAAATTGTCTTTAGAAGATATGCAGGGCGGAACGTTTACCATTACAAATGGTGGTGTATTTGGTTCTTTGCTATCTACACCTATTATCAATCCGCCACAAACAGGTATTTTGGGGATGCATAAGATTCAAGAGCGCCCTGTTGTTGAAAAAGGACAAATTGTAATTCGTCCCATGATGTATTTGGCGTTGTCCTATGATCATCGTTTAATTGATGGTAAAGATTCTGTTCAATTTCTTGTAAGTGTAAAAGAGTTGTTAGAAGATCCATCCCGTTTATTGCTCAATGTATAAGTAAAGGAAAATAGAACGAATGAATTTACATGAATATCAAGCCAAACAATTGTTTGCAGAGTATGGGTTGCCGGTTCCTCGTGGAGAAGTGGCTTATAATGCGGAAGATGCATTGCAAGTTGCAGCGCAGTTATCAACGCCGAGATGGGTTGTTAAAGCGCAAGTTCATGCTGGCGGTCGTGGAAAAGCTGGGGGAGTAAAACTGGTATCGACGAAAGAGGAACTCGCATCTTTCACCCAGCGTATCATTGGTACAAACCTTGTAACTTATCAAACAGATGCAAAAGGGCAGCCAGTTCACTGTGTGCTTGTTGAAGAAACTTGCGATATTGATCGCGAGTTATATCTAGGCGCAGTCGTTGACCGAGATAGTCGTCGCGTCGTGATTATGGCATCGACTGAAGGCGGGGTTGATATTGAACAAGTAGCTGAAAAAACACCCGAGAAGATTGTCAAAATTATTGTAGATCCATTGGTTGGTGTCATGCCTTTTCAGTGTCGTCAAGTCGCCTTCCAATTAGGTTTAAAAGATGCTCAAATCCATCAATTTACACAGTTAATGATGGGACTTGGTCAAATGTTTGTTTCATCAGATTTAAGTTTGCTTGAAATTAACCCGTTGGTTGTTACTCAACAAGGTGATTTGGTGTGTTTGGATGGGAAAGTAACCCTTGATGGTAATGCACTGTTTCGTCAGGCCTATCTCAAAGGTTTGCGGGATACAACACAAGAAGATGAACGTGAAAATCGTGCACATGATTGGGAATTAAATTATATTCCATTGGATGGCAATATTGGGTGCATGGTTAATGGTGCAGGACTTGCGATGGCAACCATGGATGTCATTAAATTACATGGCGGCGATCCAGCTAATTTCTTAGATGTTGGTGGTGGAGCCACAAAAGAGCGAGTAGCTGAAGCATTTAAAATCATTTTGTCAGACGACAATGTAAAAGGCATCCTAGTGAATATTTTTGGTGGTATCGTTCGTTGTGATTTAATTGCAGACGGTATCCTCGCAGCGGTTAAAGAAGTTCAAGTGAATGTTCCAGTGGTTGTTCGTCTTGAGGGAAATCAGGCAGCGCAAGGCGCAGCAATTTTATCGGCAAGTGGTTTAAATATAATAGCAGCCACGAGTTTAACAGATGCAGCTAAAAAAATAGTAGCAGCTATCGCTTGAACGATTTCAGAGGTTAATGATGAGTATATTAATTAATAAAGATACAAAAGTGTTATGCCAGGGATTCACGGGCAAGCAAGGAACATTTCATTCTGAACAGGCCATTAGTTATGGAACTCGAATGGTTGGTGGCGTAACACCTGGAAAAGGTGGACAACAGCATCTGGGTTTACCCGTATTTAATACAGTTCGGGATGCAGTTGAAGCAACAAAAGCTGATGCAAGCGTCATTTATGTACCTGCGCCATTTTGCAAAGACTCTATTTTAGAAGCAGCTGAAGCGGGGATCCCGCTGATTGTATGTATTACTGAAGGTGTTCCTGTATTGGATATGCTTCAAATTAAAGTATATTTAGAGAACAACACAAACAGTCGTTTGGTCGGCCCGAATTGTCCAGGCGTTATTACACCAGGCGAATGTAAAATTGGTATTATGCCAGGTGCTATTCATTTACCTGGTAAAGTGGGTATTGTTTCACGATCAGGTACGTTAACCTATGAAACTGTAAAACAAATGACAGACAGAGGTTTTGGTGAAAGTACATGTGTAGGTATTGGTGGCGATCCAATTCCAGGCATGTCATTTATTGATGTTCTTGCGTTGTTTGAGAAAGATCCACAAACCGAAGCCATTGTATTGGTTGGCGAAATTGGTGGAACAGCAGAAGAAGAAGCTGCCGAATATATTAAATCTCATGTGACAAAACCAGTTGTTTCTTATATTGCAGGCGTAACAGCACCCGCAGGGAAACGCATGGGGCATGCCGGTGCTATTATTTCTGGTGGAAAAGGTACGGCTAACGATAAATTTGCAGCTTTAAAAGCCGCAGGTGTTTTGACTGTAAAATCTCCGGCTGATTTAGGTGATGCAGTTGCTGAAATAACCGGTTGGTAAGGGATAATCCTCTATGTCTCATCAGGTCTCCGAGCTAGCGCGCAAAACCAGACGTGAATACGGGCAGCATGGTTTAAATGAAAACATGGTTGCTGCATCTCCTATTATTCAGTTTGAATCCTGGTTTTCGGAGGCCGTAAAGGCAGAACATGATGATCCTTCCGCCATGGTTTTATCAACCGTAGACAGCTCAGGACGGCCTGATTCACGCGTTGTTTTACTCAAGGGTATTGAATCAGATTCGTTTGTGTTTTATACCAATTATAACAGTATAAAAGCACAAGAGTTTTCTGTTATGCCTCATGTTGCGCTCAATTTTTATTGGTCTAAGCTTGCCCGACAAATTCGGGTACGAGGAGAAGTATCTCGTGTCAGTGACACTGTTTCTGATGAGTACTTTGCTTCAAGGCCACGAATGAGCCAATTGAGTGCTTTGGCTTCTTTTCAAAGCGAAGTTATTCCGAATCGCGAGGTACTCGAAGCTCGGTTACATGCATTGGCTATCAAATATCCTGAGAACACGCCAATCAACAGGCCTTCTTTTTGGGGAGGCTTTTCAGTGAGACCGGTTGAGATTGAGTTTTGGCAAGGGCGAGACAATCGCCTGCATGACAGGATTCATTATCAAAAAGGATCCAACAATCAGTGGGCGATTACGCGATTATCGCCTTGAGACATTGGCTAAAGTCTAATGGCACTACGTCTTTCAGAGCACAGCGAGGAATATTCTACGATGTGGCTCTGTGACGTATGAGGTGGGGAGTTACGTTACTATAATTTATTGATTAAAAAATTATATATCCAAGAACTAACGTATGCAACGGCATATGCAGTAACTGGAATGACTGCTGCGCCGATAATAGCCGCATTTATGGTGGGTATGTAGGTGACATACATACTTCCTGCAGCTATTGCAATGGGTTTTCCATTTAAAATAAGCGGCGCGGCTAACCCCCCCAAAATAGCAGGTATCCCAATAACGATGGCTGCAGTTATGCCGAATGCCGTAGGATGTAATTTGCTGACTGACATATAACTCTCCTTATCATAATGTAGGTATTCTATAGTGCCAAATAGATGAGTTGATGGACAGTTAAATCATCTGCTCAGTACTATAATCGGTTACTAAGTCATTATATTCACTGAGCAACTCATCTGCCGTAACGAAATCAAACCAATAAGTTTGTAAAAAAAACAGAGCCTTATAAGTAATCTCGGTGTTTTTACTGAGCAGTAGGTCAATCAGCGGTTCTATAGGTTCTGATTGATTGGGTAAAGGCTGTGGTTTACACATATCATTAAGCATTTTATTAAACATGGTGTTGAAATAAGTGTTCGTCAACTGAGGTACAGGTAAATTACCATCAAATATTCGATGATCAGCACTGATTGATACGGGCAATATGTCGACTGGTTCAAACGTTTGAGTTTCCTTGTTCCAGACAGGCTTGCGTTCAATTTCAAAGAGTGTGAATTTCATGGACTCATTGCGTCTAAGGGGTGACATGCCTTGATTGTAACCACAAAATCCAATGCTACTGAGTGAAACAAAAGGCGTTCCTGCGATGGGATAATCGTAGGTATTGTATGCAAAATCATAAATCATTGATTGCATCAACTCCTGGATTTTAGGATCATTCTCCATGGCCTCTCTTTTTTTATAACAATGAGCCATTTTTTTCATGATAGATTTAATTTTATGTGTTAACTCAAAAAGACTCAGCTCGTGACAATTCTTAAAAACAATGGTAGCAATGTGATCTCCGCAGTCAGGTAATTTGACAACCAGGCCAACATAGGCGTCTTCAGCGCGAAATATTTTCCTGAAATTTACATAGTTACGAAATGAAGGATTCAGGGAGAGTCCTAAACTAATAGCCTGCATCATGAGCGTGGTGATTGTTTCAGAGGGAAATTTTTTGTTAAAAAAGTCAATACAACTCACATTGACATTAAATTGACCCGCCATGGTTGGGTCGCTCGGGTTACTCCATTGAGTCATGAATACTTTACGGATGGGCGACATTTCAACTTCATGATTGGATGCCACATATTGCTCTAATTGAGGTAGAAAACCTTCCCCCAATTCCATAAATGCATTCCAATCGTCAGTAGGCTTGAGATCTATTTTGCTTAACTGATCTTGATGTTTTTGGTCTAATGATGTTTTAAACTGTTTCATGCCATCAACACCCAGAAGCGCGCTTACTGAAGCAATATATTTGTATTGCATAAAGATGTTGGTGATCAGCTGTTCTTCTAAATAAGCAATCTTAGGCTTTAATAGCTCAATATCGGGTAGGCCTATGTCACGATATAAATCAGCTTCACATACGTGACGGTGTTCGTCTTCGAGAATGACTTCGAAAACTTTTGGTGCAATATCCTTTCGCTCCAAACTATAAAAAATTTCCTCAATCCAGCCCTCGCCTACCAGATTAAGCAGCATAAGTGCTGTTTTTGGGCAGTCTTCATTACGAATAAAATCACATAATCGTTCTATATGAGGGCTATACTCAGGCGGAGTTGCGTAAGGGGCACAGAGCATATAGACAATTTTTGTAAAAACCAGGCCATGAAAAATTTCGTCAATTAATTGAATATGTAGCCGTTCACGATACTCATCGGTAGACATTTTTGCTTCAAATTTAAGAGGAACTTGAATGGCCAGTACTTCCAGTTGAGCAAGTAATGAAAAGGTGTAAATATAAAAAAGTTTATCGGATTTTAGTTCAAAAGGGAGGCCGTCTTTGAACAAATCATCCATTCTGGATTTAATTAACTTTTTCTCATCGACCGCAAGGGTGTCCCAACCTTCTAGTATCCACTTCTCAGCACCCCAAGATGGTCTAAGCAAACCAGTAAGCTCATCCACGCGAATTACCTAATAAATAACAATGCTGAATCATACCTACACCTGATCTTATTCGTCAACCCATCAATTTTGTAAAGAAAGTGTAAAAGAAGTATTGTATGGACAATAAGACAATTTTTAGCTTATAGAATTTATCTACTGAGCTAGTAAAACGTTTATCACTCGCATTAGCGAATAAATGAACCTACTGGCCCTTAATTGATTGAAGCAAGGAGTAGCTATTATGAACGATTACACGTCGATATTACCTCATTTAAAATTTAAATTTAATTTAGAACATCCAAGTCTTGAAGAGTGTTATGTCTATGGCTATGAATGCGCTTGTGCAGGGGTTTTAGAAAGTGAGAATCCTTATCGAGAGAACTCACGCGAAGCGGGCGAATGGACTGAAGGATGGTGGGCTGGTTTTTATGGAAATGAGCCACTGTTTAATGAAAATACATCTTCGTTGAGTGATGATTTTGCGCATGAAGCAGAAAACGATGTTGCATATCATGATATTCGTGACAATTATCTAACAAGAGTGTTGGAAATTGCTGGTGTGATTGCCGTATCTGCTATTTTGGGCTATCAGGTCATTGATTTGGTCGCTTAGTTTGGGAAAAACTTTATGATGAGACTTTTCATGCGCGCAATTTCAGAGGGGTTGAACTCTTTATAGAGCGGTGTTCCGATGTTAAGGCTTATAAATACGCCTTCACCGACCCCTTTGAGCAAGTTAACACCAGACAATTCAAGTAAGTCGATGTTATTTCTGATGTCAATGGCCCACGTATCAAGATACTTTCGCGTAGTAAATACAGGTAAGAACTGTTGCTGTCCTTCGATTAAAAAAAGAACTTCAGGATTATTTTGATTTTCAGATTTTTGGATAGGTATAATAAAGTTAGCCTTAATGAACTCCAAGTACGCCTTATTGGCTTCTTTTTGACTTCCTTCTGATAAAAGCGCGTCACTGAGTGCTTGTTCTAGTTCATTCATTTGTTTGCTCATGTTGTAGGTATATATAGTGCCCGACAGATGACTTGATTCAGCGGTAAGCGCGCTCTGTCTGAGTACCGCAAGTTTAACGAGGGGTCTCTTACGACAAAGGCTTGCATTCTGATGGTAAATGATTCAATCTATCGTCGTTTTTTGTTAGGATTTACCCGCACTTTTTTTTACATATATCGTTAAGGATGTATCGGATGATAGAACAACACCAAACTAAAAATCAATTGAAATTTGCTTGGATAATTTGGGGGCTTGCCGCGACTTTTTATTTTTCAGATTATATGGCACGGGTTGCTCCTGGTGTTATGCACCGCTATTTACAGACAGACTTTGGCATTAATGAAGCTGGTTTTGGTATTTTAACAGCATCATTTTACGTGCCTTATATCTTAATGCAAATTCCAGTAGGTTTGATGGTTGACCGAGTAAGTATACGCTGGATATTAACCCTTATGTCATTGATAACAGCCATGGGTTGTTGTGTTTTTGGATTGGCAGACAGCTTAACAACGGCATCCGTTGGTAGAATGCTCATAGGGTTTAGTGCAGCTTTTGCATTTATTTCAGCTTTACGTTTAGCAACTTCATGGTTTCCACCTGCGATGCTGGGATTGCTTGCTGGTCTCACCCAAGCCTTGGGGATGTTGGGCGCCGCTGCTGGGGAGGCTCCAGTATCGTTTTTGGTCGCAACCCTCGGTTGGCGACATAGCATGTTGATTATTGCATTTCTGTTTATAGCATTGGCTGCTTTACTTTATCAGTACGTTCAAGATCATCCAAGTACAAACCGTTTTGAACTCAAAAAAGAGAAGCAACTGTCTGTATTCCTTAGTTTAAAGACAGTTCTTTCGTGTAAACAAACATGGATTAATGCACTGTACGCAGGTTTTCTGTTTGGCCCTACAGCGGTTATCGGCGAGGCAATTGGTCCGGCCTACTTACAATATGGACGTGGTTTGTCAGCTCATACAGCTGCATTTGCAACGGGGTTAATTTTTATTGGTTGGTGCGTAGGGGGGCCGTTATCGGGTTGGTTTTCAGACAGAATCGGTCGTCGTAAACCTTTGATGATAATTTCTGCCGTTTGTGGCTGTGTATTAACAATGATCTTGATTTTTTATCCTTCTTTGAGCTCAACCACGGTTGGTTTAATCTTATTTTTGTTTGGCTTTACCAACACTGGGGTTGCCATTGCATATGCCGTATCAACTGAGTTACATCAGCGTGCAGTGGTCGGGACTGCCATTGCATTCACAAATATGGCCTCTATTTTTGTTGGGGCATCACTGCAACCTTTGGTGGGGAAATTAGTTGATTGTGCAGCAGGAATAAGGGGTTATCATGTTGAACGTTTATTGTTTTCAGATTTTCAATTTGGACTAAGAATTCTCCCTGTTTGCTCTCTCATAGCGCTTGTGTTAGCGTGTATGGTAAAAGAAACTTATGGCAAACCTTTAATAAAGTAAGATAAAATCATTGATGAGCTTCCTTCAGTGTTGGTCTCGTGTTTAAATAAGTGAAATAGCTTTAATTACGGAGAATTGAATGAAAAAAACGATAGGATCAGTTGCTGTTCTAGCTGCGGTTGTTTTAGGTGGATATTATGGCACTGGGTTAATTACTGAGCGCACCTTAAAAAGAAATATTCAAATGATCAATCAGTCCAACAATGTATCCGTTAAATTGGTTGCATATCAACGCGGTTGGTTTCATTCTAAAGCAAATCTTATGTGGAACATTCAAATGCCCGAGCGATTTGTACCTACACAGCAGGGTGATGCAGCGCTTGTCCCTTCTCAAACATACGCATTTGAGACGCCTGTAATGATTTATCATGGTCCAGTGAGCCTTGTTAATAATGGCGTTCATTTTGGATTAGGCTACGCAACCACCGAAGTTCAAATTCCAGAAACTTATAAAAAACAATTCGATGCAGTTTATGAAGCAGAGTCAATCCCTCCTGTGCTTAATGCAAGTATGTTTGTTTCTTATTTTAATCAAACACATTTGCACCTTCAGATTCCCTCATTTCGCCTGGTTACAATAAAAAACAAAGATGTGATTGAGTGGGGTGGGCTTGACAGTGAGTTTGCTATCTCTGCTAAAAAATATCATATTAATGGTCATTTAACATTAAACGGAGCGAATGTTTCTTCGGGTGACATGAGCCTTGTGTTAGATAAAGTAGACAGTGAATATGATATGCAGCAGAATGATGATGGGCTCTATTTAGGTGATGCAAGTATAGCGTTTCCCTCATTGGTTGTGATGAAAAATAAAACAGTTGATTTTGAACTTGCTGATGTAGATACCAAATCTGAAAGTGAAGTAGTCGATGGTCTTTTTGAGTCTTCTTTTCATGGTTCATTTGAGAAATTGATTCGCCATGGAAAAGCTTATGGACCGGGACGAATCACGGTTGATCTTCAAAATTTAGATGCTAAAGTTTTAGCAACCATTAATGAACAAGCAGGAAAAATGCAGCGTATACCTGACAGCCAGCGCCAACAGGCCCTGCTGATGATGTTGCCCCAACTCTCGACCTTATTGGGTAAAGGCGCTACATTTGAAGTTTCAGAGTTTAACATTGGAATGCCTGATGGTGTATTTGATGCGTCATTACGTATCGCATTACCCAAAGGTGATCTTGGCAATCCCTTTCAATTGATTCAAAAAATAGAAGGCAAAGGCAAGGTAAAAATTCCGGCTAAACTGTTAAAAGCTTTACTCACACGCTCAGTGACCGAATCGTTATTATTGCAGGCCGAGAAACAAAAACTTGATCAAACGGAGCCTCCGAAGACGGTTTCTGAAGTGTCGAATGCGATTGTTGTTCCTGCTCCCGCACCAACAGCTTCAGAAGTAAAAGAACCAGTAGTCACTGCTGGCGAAGTGAAAACATTACCTCCTGTTTCATCAGAGGAGTTTAAACAACAAGTTAACGTCAGTGTCGATAAGAAAATCGCAGATTTAGTTCAGGCTGGTGCTATCAGGCTTGAGGGTGAAAATTATTGTCTTGATCTAACGCTTGCGGCTGGACAACTTTCAGTTAATGGACATCCATTTAGTCCTGTCATGCTACAGTTTTAAATAGTTCATTTTCATAAGTAAGCTTTGGATCACGCTTACTTATGTTTTTTTAGTGAGTACCTGTGACCTACCCATTCAATTATTATCTTAAAAGAACGAAGGAGTTCATCGTATGACAAATATACACAATGACATTGCAGAAACGTCAGCTTCATTAGCAGCCAGTGTTACTCAATCTGTACAAAACTATTTTATAGAGCTTAAGGGTGCTGAGCCTGTTGATTTATACCAGTTTGTTCTTGAAGAAATTGAAACACCATTGTTTCGTGCTGTTATGGAACATTGCAAATATAATCAATCACGTGCTGCACTGATGTTGGGTGTTAGTCGAGGTACGCTAAGAACAAAATTACGTCATTACTTTGATGATAAATACGTTGGCAGCAGAGATTAAACGCTAGTATCTCTTCCTGTAAATACGATCCCTTATCATGTCGTCCCCGCGCAGGCGGGGATCCATGCTCAGCATGATCAAAATGCCACATCAAGGATAGATCCCCGCCTGCGCGGGGACGACAATAACAGCACGTAT
>CANNJI010000021.1 GCA_947504875.1 Legionellaceae bacterium | reverse complement strand
TCAAAAACATCAGCATCAGGCACAAGTCATGCGCTTAAGTGAAAAACAATGGCTAACATGTCTTGATACGGTTAAAGAAATGGCAAGCAATGCACCAGATAAACACGAACGTATTTTATTTATTATTTCGGCACTGTATTTATTGTATCTCCGCATATCAGAATTATGTGCAAGTGACCGTTGGACGCCTATTATGGGGCACTTTTACAAAGACAGCCAAGATTACTGGTGGTTTAAAACGGTTGGGAAAGGTAACAAAATGCGTGATATTGCTGTACCGGATGACATGCTTGCTGCACTCAAGCGATATCGTCTCAGTATGCATTTAACCCCCCTCCCCTCAATCAATGATCAAACGCCGTTGTTACCGAAAGAAAAAGGTAAAGGTGGAATGACTAGCTCAAGACATATTCGTCGTTTAGTTCAAGATTGTTTTGATAAAACGATGCAAGTTTTAAGATCAACGGGCTTTTCAACAGAAGCGGATAGTTTTGAATCAGCAACGGTGCATTGGTTGCGCCATACCGGAATTTCAGACGATATCAATATGCGCGGGCGACCTATTGCGCATGTTCGTGATGACGCTGGGCATAGCTCTAGTGCCATCACTGATCGATATAATGATATTGATCTCATTGAGCGACATCAATCAGCCAAATATAAAAAATTAATATCCACAGAGGATTAATGTGTCTTTAGACGAGCAGCCCCACTATATATTCTTTCATACATCACATGCCTGTTAATTTGGCCACTTCGCCAAAACTGGAGATCACAATTTGTGATCTCCAATTTATAATGCATCGCTATCCCCAATGGCTTACATAAGATCCTTGTTTTTTTTATAATCAGCTAAAGAAACAACTTTGTTGTTTTGGTTACTGTCGGAACACATACTTAATTCCATCTGTCCGTCCGGTTGTTCAACATATGACTTCCTCCATAAATCAACCATTCGCTCTTCCGGATAAAAATAATCAGGATCTTCAAGCGTTGAACGAAGAAATCTATTTACATCATAACCAGAAGAAAACAGTTCATCATCATCTTTGGGTAAGCGACCTGCCTGTTCAATTTGATCTTTGAAATGCACAATCACATCATTAATGTGCGCCTGAACGCTTCGGTTATAACTCTTACAATAATTAAACTTAGAATAATTGTTTAGCTTTTTAAGCACACCTTGACTGGTAATATCATCTAATCCACATAGAAAATTCATTTCACTATATAACCTGTACATAAATAAGCTGAAGAACGAGCTGGAGTCTATTTTTTTAACATTTGCAAAAAGAATGCTATATCGACTCATCACATGCATAGCAACCACACAATTTTTCCGTTTGATCTGAAAAGAATGAACGACCCAGTGAAGCATATTGCTGGCGGCGCAGTCATCGGTAATCTCATCAACGACTGAACAAATATTATCCTTAAAATTTTGAGTACAATTAAATACAAACATGGTTATCCTCTCCGAATGTTGTGACGGTTACTTTATCAGCCGTGCTTTAATTTGAGCTAACAAGCCGATTGTTAAATGTATTTTCATCATCGTCAATAGGTTTTAAAGTGCTGTAATTGAATGAACTTGAATGATATTGTTTGATAAGGCCTGATTTTTACTCGAGCTTCACCGAGGCACGTATTTTTTATAGGAGTGATAACCGTATTTGAATGAATTAGCCGAAACGTCCAGTTTAAAATTATCTAAAGCTTGGCGTTAAATAGTGTTTGGTTAGGTGAACTTTTTTTATGATGCACCACGAGGTGCATTGAGATCATTGAATACTGTAAAAATGCCTAAATTTAATACGAATTCATGATTGGGTTTATTTATTTCATTAAGAGCAAATAATGCCACTTCCTTGAATGGATCTAAAAAAATAGACCGTCATACTTCATCTTTATTCAACGATCTAAGGTATTGTAATACAAAGTTATGCGTACATTAAATCTTACGTTAGATACGCATTAAAATCGATTTTAATTGGCATGGTTATTTTCAATCCACTTTTCTATCTCATCCAATGAGCATGTCCAATCCCAACTATCTTCAAAGTTCACATACATGTCTTGTCCGCTCTCCAATATGTAATGAGCAACACGGAGGGAAAATTCAACACTGACTCTAGTTTTTAAAACTTCAAGCGCTTTTAGCATTTCATCCAATATGATGCCATAGTGGCAATCTGTATAACGAACATAATCATGGAAATAAAATGCATAGTCAATGGCCTCTTTTGTTTTTTCCCAGTCACCATTCGCTAACTTCATAGAAATAGAAGCCAACAAAGATTTTTCTAATGCGTCATTATTTTGCGCACTCATCCAAAGCAGTTCAACTAAATGTTCATGCTCAAAACTACGCAAATGAGTTTTTAATTCAGTACAATCCAAAGGAGCTGATGGACCACGATTAAGATAACGGGACTTTTCTGATGGCATTATATTTTACCCAATCTTTTAGTTTGGCATTCCAATATTGAACATATTCTGTATAAGCTATTGTAGATGTTAAAAATCTTATGTGTTGCTCAGCTAATACTTTATAAGCAAAAATCATTGTCACATTATCACGGTATGCTTTTTCTAATCGATGATGACCATCAATCACATTAAACATCCCAGGACTAATTTCTGCTAAGATAATGGGCATTGCAAGGTTAGAAGACTGAATAGTTGACTCATTCAAATTAGATGAATATGTCGTTCTAACCGCCTTAACTTCAACTTCTTGCGGTTGAAATATATCCTGATTTGCATTAATAAATTCTAAAAGTTTGGTGATGTTGAATTCAAAAATACCATTTGGATAAAACTCATCTCCTTCATCACATGAAAGTGGCTGAAAATTTTTATTGAGCTTGAGTTTTTTCAATATAATTTCTCCAATAATTTGAGTGAACAATTAAAAAATAATCCTCAAAGCGTTTAAGCTCATTGTTCAGGCAGATCATTTACAATGATTATGCTGTAATTTATGCAACATTGGCTCGAATATTAGTGAGCTAATTTTTTTAGCGGGTTGGCGATCTGGCCATGTTTTCAATATTAAGGCAATGCCTTCTTTTCCAGGGTCCACTTCATCTTCATGACCAATAATCCAAGTGGGTAGATTAGTTTTTTTTGTATTGGTGTACATCATTCTCGCGTAATCTTCGAGCTCACCCGGTGTATATGCATCGGGGGCAAATATTAATAATGCAACTGGGGCATCACACGCTTCACAAACCATTAACTTGCTTTCTATCATTTTTTTATTACGGTCGGAATCAGAAGATGGCGGCTGAATTGAAGTTCCTTTGCCATGTAGCTTCTCTAATTCCTCATTAAACTCTAATGAAATCGTACGAAACAGAGCTGTTCGCATTTCTGCTAGGGGATCTTGAGGATCACTAGCCATAGCATAAGCATTTATTTGTGATTGCTTTCCTTGTGGAATAACATCAATCCGACCAATCTCGCCCCATGCATTATGGCGAAATGTATAAGCCGTTCCATTATTGTTGATAGTCTTTTGCTGGCAAATTACATCTGGTGGTAACTTAAATGATTTATTTTTATGCGATATATTTGATTGATTGTTCTCATGCTCAGTTGGTGGATATAACTTACCGGTTAAATATGATATAGCTAAATCAACTTCATCCATGCCCATGATTTTATCAATTGTATGATCTTTAAAATGTTCTGCTAGAAATAAAATTTGTTGATGACACCGCTCTAGTTCGACTAAATTATCCAATAATTCATCAATAGTCTTTTTTTGTCGCGCAGATAATTTTCCTTTTTTCCAATACAAGCATAGTGCTTTTTCATCAGCAATCGATGCATTTTGTTTGGTGTAAGATTTGATGATCTGATCAACCAATTCGTCATCAAGAACATGAGGCTTATTTTTAGCCTTTTGCATATTTTCCAACTGATCTTGAGCGGCATCCAATGCCCCATCAATAGCGTATGCCAGCATAGGTAAAGCGGTTATTGGCGGAAAATCGTTTGATGCACTCTGTACCATGTATAAACCCCAAGCTTAATAGATCGCCCACATTATACATGGGTTTCATTTGGACAACCATGCTTGATAAAACATAGGCACTATGAAATCATAACGATCATTATTTATTGAGGTTTTGTGATGATATTAGATTTTGTAGTTATTCTGTTAACCAAGCACATACCTGAGCAAATAGGTTTTTACAAAGACATGCTGGGGCTTGAGTTATTATTTGAAAATCAAGATAACTATGGATTTGGCAAAGATAAGCGCTTATTTATCATTCTCAAAAAAGATACTTCGGAAGACAGTCATCATTTAACGGAACATAAAGGACCGCAGATCATCTCATTCAAATGCAATGGTAATATTAATCAATATATGAACAAAATTCAGGCCGCAGGATTTAAAGTGCGTGATACGCTAAAATTACCCGAGTATAATGCTCACTATTTATTTATCGAAGATTTTGATGGTAATGAAATCTGCCTAGACTTCACCATTTAAGCTATTCACTGAAGGTTACGTATGACAGCTTATAAATCAGATAAAGCTAGGGAAAAAGCACTTGCATCCTATGAAGAGATTCTTACGCAATGGCCGGTTCCTTATGAAAATCGTGTGGTTGAAACTACCTTCGGAGAAACGTACATAATTGTATCAGGATCTCAGGAATCTAAGCCACTTGTGCTACTGCATGGTGGCGGCGGAAACTCTACTATGTGGATAGATAATGTTGCTACCCTATCTAAGCATTTTAAGGTCTATGCAATAGATATTATTGGTGAAGCAGGTAAAAGTGCTGGCACCAGACCAACAAAGATCACAGAATATTCTATTTGGCTAAAAGAAGTTTTTGATGCTCTAGGTATTGGTAAAACCGTCCTATGTGGTGCGTCGCTTGGTGGTACGCATGCTCATCAATTTGCATCAACATTTCCTCAGTACGTTGATTCGCTTATATTGCTCGCACCACCCTCGCTTTTAAAAATGCGAATTGCCTTTATCCTACGCTTTCTTCTTGCCAATCTGTTACCCATAACACTGTTTGCCAGAAATTTTTTCAAATATACTTCTTCAGGAAGTTCCAAATTTCCAGAAAAATTAATACAAGCTTTTGTAATTCAATTGCAAGCGTATAAACTAAGTACAAATAAAATTCCGCTTATTTCAGATTATGATTTAGCTCATCTTCCCTCTCGAACATTGCTACTTATTGGCGAAGATGAAGTACTCTATGACGTAGAAAAAGTTGTTTCTCGTGTCCATTCAGTTGCTCCATTTATTACAATCGCTATCATTTCAGAAGCAAAACATATGGTTTCTGTTGATCAACCTGACTTGGTAAATGAAAAATTTATTCAATTTTCAAGTTAAAAAAAGACTTGCATGGTGGTTACTCGACTATTATTCAACCGATTGGATAGGCTGCGTTTATTTAAATGGCTTGCTATTGGTACTTGTGGGTTGCTCGTGATTATTATTGCTCTCTGAATAAACTACTTATTAATTGTCAAAGTGATTTCTGAGGTAGTTCATCACGTTCATTTTGATCAATATGGAAACCATAAGCCGCACAGAATTTTTCTATTTTTTTAGCATCACCAGTACCATAAATTAAGTATTTTCTAACAAGCTCGAGATTATATAGCTCAGAATCATCAGGGTATAATAATGGCTGGTCAAGAAAGCGTAATACATCGTAAACAAAACTAGCAACAATCAGCTCCTCATCTTGCTTAGCAGATTGAATTTCGTTGATAAGCACAGCAAACAAAAAACGAAAAATATCAGTTTGATTTCGATTATCCCCGCCATTGAAAATAGTAACTTTATTGACCACCTCAATTATAATTTCTTTACGTTTATCAAATGAAATATTAATCGTTTCTTTACTTCTTGTATTTTCATCTTGCGCTTTTTGAGTATACTTCATGATTGATTGCGTTATCCATCCTACACGTTCTACGTCGTTTCCCCGTGAATATTCACTTACTTTTGTTATAACGGCAGTTTCTATCGAGTCGATGTTCAGCCGTCGATGATTATTTACTAAGAAAGTACCATTTGAAAAATGATGAACTTTATAAAAAAAATGATGTTGACTCAAAGGAGAACGTAACGACGATTGACGCAGAATGCCAGTGGCAGCTCTAAGCATTATAAAATAACCTCAAGAATCAAATAAAAAACTTGCTGTATTATATAAAACCGATGACGGCTTTGAAATACCGTAAAAATACGGTATTTATTAAATCCACTTCGTTATTTATAATAGAAACTGGTTAACTCAATAATTAACTCCATCTTGTTTTTACATGAAAGTTTTGTCTTAATGTTGACGAAATAATACTCTATAGTCCGTGGTGACAACTGAAGCTGTTCCGCTATCTTTTTGCTAGTCAGCCCGTGTAACAAATAGTGTGACTTCTAGCCCGGAACCGGCAAAATTTACGACTATTAATTGATCATATTTTAAAATCCAGTCGCCGCAACTTCTGCTTGTTTATTCCATATTATTTGTGCGCTAGTATTGCTCAAGCCAACATCTTAAGTTTCGGGATAACCGGCCTTGTCGTTTTAAAGCAAGGAAAGACTCTCTATCAACGCTATTCATCAGTCGGTATTCTCCTAACACTGAATGAATGGACCAACATTTCTGAATAATTGATAGAATTTCAAACAAATGTGTTGATGATTCTAGCTCAAGCCAATGTTTAAAACATGCCTCAATCAAGTGTTGGTATTGAGGCTCTGTTAATGCAAAATTTTCTTTTGCTCTATGAAGACAATTGAGAAATGAAAAAAATGGATGCGTGATAGCCACTTCACCTAAATCAATGATGGTGGTTTGGTTAGTTTGCGTATTTACCAAAATATTTTTGTCATGAAAATCGCAATGACTTAAGGTTTCAGGGATTGCATAACGTGATAATTGCTCACAAATAAACAGCAATTCTGGCTCCAACGCTTTTAATTTCTTCAGCTCTTTCTGAGTTAGTCCGTCGTTAAGCAGTAAATTGTCTTGCTCTATCAATTGTCGATAGAGTTTTGGTAACTGCGCTAATCGCCAATCAGGCACGCCCATCGTGAGAAAAAGCTCAACATGGTTGGCCGTCAAGATTTGTGTCGCCGTATAATCTTGTATAGCTTGAATCAATAGTTCCGACTGAAAGCTTTGTTTAAAACAGTCATATAATTGAACGCCTGCATCAACCATTAAAAAACAATGCGCTCCCTCATTAGTCGCAATGATCTGTGGGACTTTAGCTTGGAATTTATCATGCAACAGGGTGATGATGTTTGCTTCTAGCCATAATGCTGATGGAGTCATTTTTAAATAAACAAGACCTTGATCCGTAGTAAAACGGCAGACTTCAGACCATGGGGTACCTTGAACTTGTTCAGCAGGTTGTTGAACGTGATATCCGTACTTTTGTAACGTTTTAATTGCCCAGTGTATATGAGGATTTTTCATTAAATTTTCCCAAATTATCAACGGCGAGAGCAATGCATCATAGCACTAGATTGCTACCCCGATTCATCGTGCTAAGTAATCCGCACGTCGTTCTACAGACAGCTTCTCAATTGCATATCGCAACATAGTTCGCGGCATTTTTTTAGAATGCTGCTCAAGAAAACGAGTTAAAACAACTTCATCACGTTTTCCTGCTTCGCGTAGCATCCACCCCACTGCTTTATGCATCAAGTCATGCCTATCATTTAATAATATCTCGGATAATTTAATTGTCCATTCATACTCGTTTTGGCGGATAAAATACCATGTAGCAACAATAGCGATGCGTCTTTCCCACAAACTGTCCGAATCGACTAAGCTCAGTAACAGCTTTTTATCTCGCCGATGAAGATGTGCACCTATAATTAAATGTGCAGACGCATCAACCAAATTCCAATTATTAACGTGCTTGATATACGTTTGATAAAGGTCATAAATATTTTCTTGTGATGATGGATCACTTTTTTGATAACGCTCAACAAGCATAAATAGTGCCAATAGTCGTTCATCATTAATAGGTGACTGCAATAAATTGATAACATCATCCAACGTAAGCATACGATACACTTTGGCCAATTGCCTCAATCTAGGTGTTGGAACACCAAGAAATTGGTCATGTTCTGCATAATCACCAGGACCTGTTTTGAAAAACACAGCTTTACGATCAGCTAACGGCACGGCAGCGTGCATTAATTCAGTACGTAAATCATCTAATGACATTATCTTCACTCACTTTTGATCTTGTAACGTTGCTCATGATCAAGCAACCATTGTTTAACCGCTAACCCACCACCATAACCACCCAATGTGCCATCACTAGCAATGATACGATGACAAGGAATAATGATTGCTAATTGATTCGCGCCATTGGCATTCGCGACCGCTCGATAGGCTGTCGGTTTTGCTAAGGATACTGCCTGCTCAGCATAACTACGTGTTTCACCATATGGAATTTCACACAGTGCTTGCCAAACTTGTTGTTGGAATAGGCTACCAAACACGCGATAAGGCGTTTGAAATTGTGTCAAATTCCCCTCAAAGTAAAATTGTAACTCATTTTCAATTAACTTAAGAGGTGCGGTTGTTCCAGGAATAATAGCAAATCCGCGTGCTCGAAGACGTTCAACTTCACGCTCTAAACCTCTTCTTGTAACAAATTCTAGTAAATATAAAGCCTCTTCATCAGCAATAGCGATCATAGGACCTAAAACAGTATCAATCCAAGAGGCTTTCAGAATGGTTGTTTGTTTATTAATCCGCGCAGGAACATCGCCTAAAAACTTAGAAAATGCATCTCGAAAGCCACTACCTGACTCGAAGCCTGCTTGTAGCTGCGCGTCAATAACTGACGAACCTTTGCGAATTTCCTGCATAGCAACACCTATCCTTCTTGCCCTAGCATATGCAACAAAGGTCATACCAAAACGCTTTTTAAATTGTCGCCGAGCCGTTGACTCATCAATGGATAAGGCTTTAAAGTCAGCCGTTTTCCAACGTTTATTAGGATCCTGCTCTACCGCTTCAACTAAAAGTTGTATCGTATCTGAAACATAATTGGGATGCGATAATGGGCGACATCGTTTACAAGGGCGAAAAGACGCAAGCATTGCCTCTTGCGCTGTTTTAAAAAATTCGCAATTTTCTTTTTTAGGCTTTCTGGCTGGGCACGTAGGCCGACAAAACACACCGGTTGTTGTCACTCCTACGTAAAAAATACCCTCGTACTCATCATCTTTATCTAGTAAGGCTTCGTAATATAAATTAGTCTGTTCGGCTGTTATCGTCATGCTTATTCACTTGTCATCAAATGACATCACTATATCAGTCAAAAAATACTTTGCCACCGAAAAACAGGCATTGATTTTTGAGGTTGTGTTAGAGGACAGTATAGAGTCGATGAGGATAATAGCGCAGTAACCTGGGTTAATATCCGCGAAATTGTCTCCCGGATTTACCCTAAGATTGTTGCAGAGTAAATAAACTGTAATAAATCCCTTTCAATTTCATCAAGTTATCGTGTGTGCCTTCTTCCGCAATCATCCCATTATTCATAACATATATAATATCCGCATCCATGACGGTACTGAGTCTGTGCGTAATCATAATCGTCGTTATTGTTGCTAAAAATTCATTAATAGCCTGAAATAAATCATGCTCTGTTTGTAAATCCAAGGCGGATGTTGCTTCATCCAATATAACTACTTTTGAATTACTGAGTAGCATCCTCGCAATCGCTAAACGTTGGCGTTGTCCTCCCGAAAAACGTACACCTCGCTTTCCAACTTGAGTCTCAAGTTGCTGATCATAACTTTCAATCAACGGCTTAAGCTGCGCCATTTCTAGCGCTTTCCAAATATCATCATCCTTAATATTTCTATCAAATGTTAGATTATTACGAATGCTATCATTAAACATGACCGGGGTTTGCAAGACTGTACATACATTTTCACGGATCCGTTCAAATCCAATGTCATAAATATTAGCACCATTTATTGTAACTTCACCTGATGAGATGGGGTAAAATCCTAAAAGCGCCTGAATAAAAGTAGACTTCCCTGCCCCACTGGTTCCTACAATCCCAATTTTTCTATTAGGTTCTATTTTCATAGTCATATCGGTCAATATTGGTTTCAGAGGCGAATATGAAAATGAAAGATTTTTAATGTCTATAGTGACATCTTGACCATCAATAAATGGATTCACTTTTGCACTGTACTTCGTTTCTGTTTCAAATTTCATGACTGCATTAATTCGCTCAAGTGCTGAATCTGCGGCATAAAATTTTGATTGCATATTCACAAGAATATTCATGTACCATTGAACTTGAAATACATATTGCAGCAGCGCAATCATCATCCCAATGCTAAAATCGCCTAATAAAATTAATGTCATCGAAAAAATGTAATATAGATCAACACCAATGAAAAGTAACATGCCAGACAAATCACTGACTATCTCTGTTTTCCACTCATAAGCAATAGAATCATCTTTTACTTGTTTTGCTTTGACAATTAATTTTTGAATAAACCCAGATTCTTTATTGTCAGCTCTAAGTTGCGTGATGGCATCTATGGTCTCAATAAAGGCTTCTTGAAATAATTCAAATGCCTTATTTTGGCGAGTTTTTAATTCTTTCAATTTTTTAGAAAATTTGGCAGTTAAGATCAAAGACAGAGGATTAAATAACAAGATGAATAATGCAATTTTCCAATTAATCACAAATAAGACAACGACAACACCAATTAACGCAAGAATTGCTATTACAGATTGACTAACAGTAGTACCAATAAATTCATCAATGGTATCCAAGTCTTTAATATAAAACGATGCTAATTTTCCGCTACCTAGTGTTTCATATTCTTTCATGGAGATATTGTTTAAATGTAACAATAATCGTGTTCTTATGCTCAACACAACATCTTTTGAAATAATCTTAAACTCACGCCCCTGTAAAACACCCAAAATTTCAACAATCAAACGAAGTGTTAGAACTAAGGTAAATGCTGATATCAGTATTAATCCAGGCGTAATGAAATGGGCTGGTAAGACACGAGATAATAATTTTGTAAAAAACCCAGGTTGCTTCAGTAGAATTTCATTGATAAGGCTTGGAATAATCAATGGTACAGGCAAATACATTAACGTTTTTATCACTGACAAAATATTGGCAAGCGTAAAGTTTTTTTTATGAGCTAACGCTATTTTTATAATACTTGGCCAAGTAAATGCGCTATATGGTGTATTCATCTTGCTCCAATATTATTGGTACGGATTATCTACGTTAAGATAAAGCCACAAATAGCTCTCTTGTATGAATGCGTTATTCTTAACTAATAACACTATACTGGTCGCTCATCAAGCACCTGAATAAAGCGGAGCATATAACCATCGGGATCCAAGACAATGAATTGCCGCTGCCCAAGTTTAATATTATTCGCTCGATACCACTTATTTTCAATAGGTAAGAAAATGCGGGATCTGTTTTTTTTTGCACATGTTCATATAACTTATCAACATCGGTTGTATTTATTTGTAAATTCATCCCTCGACCGAAAGGTAACTCCAAGGGTGCGGATATCCAGGATCTGCTTGTACTCGTCGCTGTTTTTCCAATTTCATCAAGCATGATACGTGAGCCTTCACGCTCAAGCATTGCAAATCCTTCATCTACGCGCTCATATTGAATGTTGAATTCCAAAATATCTGTATAAAACGCAACACTGACTTTAATGTCAGAACAACAAAGCTCAGGTATCAATAATGTATCTGTGTGTTTTTTGGTCATAAATGTTGCTTCACTTAATGCATCTCAAAAAACAATAATTCGGCCTCATCTTTGCATTGAATCGTTAATTGCTTCTCATTTTGGATGAGAACCCCGTCTCCTGCATTCACCAGATTCCCATTAAGTTGAATCCGCCCTTTTATCAGTTGTAACCAACCTTGATGATTATTTAATGTGTAGATGAGACTTGAATTTTTATCTAAAAAACCTGCATAAAGATTAATATTTTGATGTATGGTCACCGCCTGCACTGAGGGATTATTAGAGCCCATTAAAATAAATTGATTCGATTGTTTTTGTATTTGTTTTTGCTCATAGCCAGACTTCATTCCCTTGTTTTCAGGCACAATCCAAATTTGTAACAAATGAAGCTCATCTGTATCTGAATGATTAAACTCACTATGACGAACCCCAGTACCCGCTGACATCCGTTGAATTTCACCAGGTCTAATAATAGAGCCATTTCCCATACTATCTTTATGTTCTAATGCACCACTCACAACATACGTAATGATTTCCATGTCACGATGAGGATGCATATCAAAACCTGAGCCTGGCTGAATAAAATCTTCATTAATAACTCGCAAAAAACCAAAACCCATCCAGTTTTCATCATAATAATCTGCGAAAGAAAATGTATGATGACTATTTAACCAATCTAATTTGCTGTGACCTCTATCCCCTGCTTTGCGTAAAAGAATCATTTGGTATCTCCAATCAATTTTTACCAGAAGTTATAGCCAGATAGCGCTGATTAGAGCTTTGAGGCTTGTCTGGAATAGTCATTTTCAATACCCCTTGCTCAATTAGAGGATAAATAAAGCGTTTCCTAAACTTAGTTCGATCATTCCATCCTAAAAGATCCATCATTTCATTAAGTGATTTTGGTTCCTGACAGAATATACTTAATTTGGTTGCTGCCGACTCAAAGTCAATTTCTTTTTCAAATGTCATATTTTGACTTGGTGCCGACTTAGTGCCAACTTGGTGCCGACTTGAGGTCTCGGCACTAAGTTGAGGTGCTAAATCAGAATGAGGATAAAAGGTCACTCGCAGCACTGTACCTAATTCTTCCCAGATGGGCTCTGGATATCCACCTTTAGAACAAGCTTCTTTGATACGTTTATAACCACTTCCCCATTCTTCTATAAGTTCTAATTCACCAAAAACCCGCGCAATAACTGGATTGCGCACACGACTGACTCCTGCTTTAAACTGTTCAATATTCATTCCAGGGGGCATAATTCCTGGGTTTTGTATTTCTAATTTATCGGAATATATTGCAACGAAAATACGTGTGCCACTGATTTCAAAATTAGCGTGCACCAATGAGTTTGTTAGCGCCTCGCGAATACCGTCAATTGGATATTCTGGGATATCTTGTCGACGCATGGCGCCAAACTTACCGGCCATTTTGGTGTTACGTCGAATAAACTTTGGCACTTCATCAATTGCAGCTAAAATTCCACCGTCTATTTCTAGACGATCAATAAACTCCGCACGCGTAGACCCCGCAAATCTGGCACATCTAACCTCAGCAAAAGGAAAAAACTGTTGTTTCACGTCAGGCTTACCGAATAAAATTACACCCGCATTTGTTGCAACAATACGATTACCTTTTTTCGCTAAAATTCCAATGCTTAATAATTTAGCCGTATCGATTTGAATATGAGGTTTAGCAAACGTTTTTTGAATCAACTCCATATCTAAATCAGATTCTGAGGTATGGTCACAGGGTGTTTTATCAAAAAATGGATGATGTGCTGCGCGCTTTATTTCCGAAACAACTTCGCCGCTCACTGCTCTATTCGTGTTGCCAAGACGAACATATACACCTCCCGCTTCGCCTTTATCTACCAAATAATAAGGTGCCGGAATGTAGTCAACTTGGATAACCAATACTTTCCTACCTTTAGCGGTGATAATGGTAAAATCTGGTGACAGTAAGGGTTTGATTCGGTTAGCAATGCTATTTACAATTTTTTCTTGATCTTTGCTTGGATTATCAAGACCTATAATACTCCCATCATCTTCAACGCCAATGAGTATGATTCCTCCTGCAGTATTAGCAAAAGCCACTACCGCTTTTAAAATGGAATCCAATGAAGAAGTATCTCGTTTAAATTCGAGCGTCTTACTTTCAGGTAAATGTGCTAATTTTTCTATATCCATTGCTTCAATCCAAATATCATCTAATGGCGTCCTGTGTTAAAAAGGTATTCTCAATTTTGGCAATAAGTGCAGAGTTGCCGATTAACTTTGCTTTGATTAACACATCTTGTTTTGTAACAGAGGAATTTTCTAATGGCTTAACCCAAAGTATGAATAAATCATCCAAGGATAAACTTGTTTTTAGAAAATCTAATTTCTCTTTCAAAAGAACTTCAATAGCACAAGCCACAAACCACCTAGAGGTCGAAAGTGCCCCATTTGAAATACTTTCTATTGTTTTAGGAGAAACCCCTTTTTCTTTATCAAACAGTTCTTTCGCAACCAACTTGAGCTTTTCAGTTTTATTATGCACCATCATTAATTCACTAAAAACAGCTTGAATTTGTCTCGAGTAATCAATTTTTTCATATTCGGCTAAACCTATGCGTTCTAGTGCTGCAGTCGCTAATTTTTTCTCAAACTCTGGTAATTGCGCTGTGACAATCTTTAATTTTTGAATCATAGCAACAATAAGGGGCTCAAAAATATCTAGTTCAATATTTCGATTAAATGCCAACTCATCAATTTCATTAATGCATTGAATAAAACTCGATGGTAATCGTAAACGAAAATCTGCTTGTTCATTGAGGCTTGATTTATCAAAATGATGACTAATCGCGACCATATTATGCATGTATTGTTTTAACTCTATTTTCTGCGCGATGGACAATTCATCCCAATTCTCGAACTCCTCTGGATTAGATGCAGAGAAAGACCCATAAGTTGTTTTTTTATCAGGTGATAAAACATAAATTTTGGGTGATTTTTTGAGATTTCGCTTAACGCTAAATACCAAATTTTTCATGCAATCCCTGTTGTTTGATTTAAATCATCAATATCATTTTAAGAAAAACAACGCGTTATGTCAACTATTTTCATCTACAAAGTTGATATTAATTGTTGACAATAGTTGGCTGTTTTGTCATAATAAAGATGTCCACTAAGGACAATTGATAAAAATTGGAGAATTAGAAATGACAACCCCTAATATTTATATTGCCTGCTTAGCTTCTTACAACAATGGCATCCTCTACGGAAAATGGCTTGATGCAACACAAGGCCTTGATGTAATTCAAGACGAAATTCACACAATGCTCTCTCAAAGCACTATCCCTCATGCGGAAGAATGGGCGATACACGATTATGAAGGTTTTGGCTCCTACCAATTAAGCGAATACGAAGGTATCACCACTATATGCGAAATCGCGGATTTTATCGTCAAACATGGTGAGCTAGGGGTAGAAGTGATGGCAAACATTGGTTGTGATCTAGAAAGCGCCGAGGAGATCATTGAAAATCAATACCATGGCATTTATGACAATGAACTAGAATTTGCAATGCAATTATTTGATGATTGCTACAGTCATGAAGTCCCGGCGGCCATTCAATATTATATCGATTATGACGCGTTTCGACGTGATCTTTTTATGAGCGACTATTTTTCCGTGACGATAGATGGCGTAACGCACGTATTTTCACATCATTAAGTACAACCGGGCGGTAACATACCGCCCATTTATCAGAGCAAACCAATCAGCTAATACCACGGTATATTTTGTTCACTTAAATTGACTTTTCACATTTAATTAAATGGATTAAACGAACTCTGAGTAGGTTCCGAATAACGATAATCATCAGAAAGGTCTCTCATCCCAAACGGGGTCCCCATGCAATCACAGCTTTCTGATATTAACGGTAAACCCGTAGAAGGATTAACCCCTGTTCTACGCGCTTCTATATCTCCGCGTAACTCTGCTTGTTGATCTTCCCAAGCCTGAGCAAATGAATCCTTAACATGCTTCCAAAATGCGCCGAGAATATGTTTCACTCTATTCATGAATAACGCCCTATCCAAGATATCCTAAAATTATCATAGCAGAATTTATTGACTCTATCCAAGTCAGTCTCTTTATTACATCTGTCACAACGCGCAACGACAAAAGTCAGTGCGCTTAAAATAAACAAAGTATCTCATAAACAACACAACAGAGCGAAATGATCAAAACCAAAAATACTAATAAAAAAGCTAAAAACTACACCCATCGCAGTAAGCTGCAATAAAATAAAACCCTTATTATTCAATGGATTAGACGTAAATCTGGTTTGCAGAAATCCAAGATTATTGATTTTTGATAGGTGTGGATCCACACTATTCATATAAATCAATGAGTTGCGATGCATGGCACACCTGATCCACACCTATCAATTGTTCAAATATTTACAGATTCACACCGGATCCACACCGGTGTATAATCTAAAAATAATGGAATGGAGTGCCTAAAAATGTCAAAAGTATATTGTTATCTTCCTCAAATATATGTCGACCAGATTGAAGAAATTAAAACTGCTGAAAAATACGATTCTCAATCTCAAGTATTAAAAGAGCTAATCGAACTTGGATTAAAAGCCCGAGCAGTAAAAAAAATAGGACCTATTTATAACGATCGTGAAGATGAGTTGCGTACGAAACATAGCGCTTATTTACTACGATTATTAAGTATGACATCCGAAATACTTCGTTTTGTTTTTGACAAAAATAAGACTCGGGGGAAGCAGGATAATGTTGATGAATTATTAGAGCAGATTAAAGAGAAAGTCGATAATTATATTGAGGGATATAAAATTAATTAATCAAATCACAACGATTTGAAAAATGCATTTGTTTTATCCTGCTCGAAATCTTCATGTAAAAAAATATCAATTGCGAAACCACCCTTTTTCAAGTTATCAGTAGAGTTAGCTTAATATATACTATCAAATATAAGCCACAGCCGTAATTTCTAAAATTAATCTTGAATCAGTCAACAACTCAGTAATCCCAACAACCGTTGACGAGCACAAATGATCTCCAAAATAATTTGATACGATTTTGCCTATAACGTCCCCATGTTTTTGAACATTCACAATAAACACAAATAATTGAACAACATCATTCAAGTCTCCACCAGACGCTTTAAGAATGGATTTAAGATTTTTCATCGTCAGCTTGGCTTGACCTTCTGGACTGAAATCCAACTCGTTAAATTCATTCGGCTCATGCGGATGACAATGATAAATTGGAGCTGCATTAACACCGGAAATATAAACAGGTTTTCCTGATAATACTCTCACGG
Source organism: Legionellaceae bacterium (assembly GCA_947504875.1). Classification (GTDB taxonomy): domain Bacteria; phylum Pseudomonadota; class Gammaproteobacteria; order Legionellales; family Legionellaceae; genus CANNJI01. The sequence goes on along the minus strand of CANNJI010000021.1, from coordinate 19,329 downwards.
CTGGGACATATGGCATATTCCATTGTGGATTATTATGACGCTCCCCTTGTGTTAAGGTGTGAATAATTTCAAGTTTGTTTTTCATAAATAACCTTCAATATTAGACCGTGACATTAGCTCCATGCGCTCAATAAATTATTATAAAAATCGAGCCAACTTGACGATCAATTGTGTTTTATTTTTACACGACAATTTGGATTTTACATTATCCAAGTAGAATTCAATTGTTCGAGTCGATAGTTGAAGCTGCCAAGCAATTTGTTTATTAGACATCCCTTCCAACAGATAACGCACACATTGCTCCTCTCTTAGCGACAAGGTATCTGATAACTGCTGAGCCATTGTCATGGCTACTTACCTTACTTGTTCTAGTTGACGCATCATTGCAAGCTCATCCGTTACGCGCCAATGCTCGACAATTTTATTATCTAAAATCCGTTCAATTTGCATCTGATTAACTTTGACCGTCTTGAACGTTGGTGCCAATCCAAATAAATCGCCAGTATGCGTTCCAGACATAATCGTATGTACAGCGACTTGGGAATCTGAAATCACCATATTTTCTATAACGTATTTTATGTCAGGAAAAGCCTTGCGCATTCCTGCAACAATAGGTTTTAGCCCAGCAGGACCCGGAAGCGGATTTGGAGCGCCTGGGGTGTGATTGATGTAATTCAACGCAATAATTTCATCGAGCACATCAAGATTACCCTTATTCCAGACCTCGTCAAAATAGCGTGTAATCAGTTGTTCATAATTATTATTCAACATAAAATGGATCCTCAGGTAAAACTTTTCTTAATAGTTGCGACAATTGAGACTTTTCATCATCTGTTAATCTTTCAGTTAATTTGCGCTCACACGCCGCTTGAATTTCCATAGCCTCATCAATCAATGCCAATCCTTTCGGCGTTAGTTGCACAAGCATAGAACGAGCATCCAGTGAATCCTGTCGCTTACTCACAAGGCCTGTATTGACTAATCGGATAATCAAATTACTCATTGCACCAGAGGTAATAAGAACACCTGGGATAATATCCTTAACATTGATTTCAGCATGAGCACCTTTACGACGAATGGTCACTAAAACGGAAAACACGTTGGGTGCAATTTTGAGTTTTTTAAGGGATTTTTCTACGGTCGAGATATACCGAGAATAGAATCGCAACATTCTGCCAACAACTTCTTTGCCACTACAATCGATATCTGGTCTTTGCTTTGACCAATCAGAAAGGATTTCATCTACAAGATCCATAAGCACACCTACCGTATAAAAATTAAATGTAACATTTCAGAGCAATATACCATTACATAATGCTTTTGTAAATGTATTGTTTAATTATATATTCGGTCGGGCTTAATTTAGAGCTTCTAGCCGAGAGCTGTCATTGAACACTAAAAAACACCTGGGCCACAATCTATAAACGAATTATTTGTTAATGGGATACACTTTTCTAATTTTGGATTCGGCTCACCTTTTAAATACATATCGAAAAATTGCTCCAGATAAACATTGATATGTTCGGTAATTTTCCAGCCATCACCTGTTGCAACACCCTCCCACAAGTTATCAATTGATCTTACGATTTTTTTAATCGGTCCAATCTCTGCATCGGTAAGTTGCTCAGGTAGTTGATTTGGTAAATTTTCCATCGCTTTTATAAGATCCTTTGTCATATAAACATTAATACCAACGATTCTTGCGTGTTGATCAAACAATGCGCCAGACCATCTCCCTGCTTTTTTTACAAAAACATAGGTTGGTTTATCAATGGTTTTGATCTCTTCAGGAGATAAATCATGTGATAATAATTTAACATACAATTTTTTCTCTTTGATCTGCTTTTGATGGTCAGAAAAGATCGCTTGCACGATCGGTAGATATTGTAATGTTGAAAGATCATCGAAACTTTGATGATAACTATAGCTCAGATCATCTAAATTTTTTTCGCTTTTTGCCATTCCAACCAAATATCCATTTTTACCCAATGTAAATTGAGTCAGCCCAGTTTCATCTATAAATAATCTTCTTCTGGGCGATATTTCATGCATATAAGGAATTGCAAACGATTTAAAGGATGCTCCCGTTGAGTCTGCGGCAGTATCTAGCGCCACTGCTGCTTGAAACCAATTTGGATGTCGATGCACAGTATTTGCCAATACCCTTCCACCTAACGAAACCCCATATACGCCAATATGATTTATATTCATACTTGAAAATAAATCATTTGCGCCATGCAACTTATGGATTTTATGATAAACATAAGCTAGATCGTCAGATTGCAATGTAATCCATTTATTTTCATTTTTAGAATAAGTCATTGACGCTGGCGCCGGCACTTCATGCCCATTTTCAAGTGTTACAACATTAATAAATGGTGTATTCATCCCAATTACAACATAACCATGACTGACCAAATTTGTAATAAAGTTTTCCTGACTTTCAGCAGGTTGTCCCAAACCAGAGATAAAAATAGCCACAGGGAATTGACGATGATTTATAATTGCGGCGTTTTTTATAGAAAAAGATTTCAGTTGGGCCACCTGGTCCATCTGATTTTTAAGAGGATGAGGCCTCTGCCCTAAAATAGCCTGTCTTAATAGGGTTATGGATGACTGATAATAAGGTGAGAATACTTTTGCTTTATCCTCTGTTGGATAATAAATACGCGACACTATTTCATGACAGTGCTTTATATTACTTGGACTAAAATCATCTTGATTTTTTCCATTGAAATTAAAGTCAGGACAAAGATCTTGATTCACCCAATAAAAATCTTTAAAACCAACCTCGTATTGTCCTGTAGGTTTTTTTAAATAATTAGTTACATTCGATGCAGCAATACCCACTCGATTATTCGCATAGCTACTTGGCAGAACAACCAAACTAAATACAAGTAAACTTAATCCAAATTTCATATAAACCCACAAAATGAAGATCTTTTTTAAATCAGCTTATCAGCTAATAAGAAGACAATATAGGGGTCCATTGAACTGTGCTAACGATAAAAGTCATCTAAACTACTTGCAAACCTTATTCGTCGGCAATTGAACAGAAACCTCCCAATTCTCATTAGGTGTTACCGCATAGCCTTTATCAACCAAAAAATTAAAAAAACTAAAACGGGTGCTAAGGGGTTGGTTGGGCGGCTCAAATGGTTTGAAATCATTGTTTACGATACGTCGACCTGGTATACGACCTGATTTAGCGTCAGGCCTTTTCCAAAACAAATGATTCGCTTCAATAATGAGATATGATTCAAATTGAGGACTAAGTAGATAATCTTGAGTGTGTTTCTCAAGCCTGTTTTCCGACTCGTCATCCGTCACATCACCATCCTCATCAGCTGTACATTCCTCCCTTGACGGTTCCTCTTCATGTTGTTCTTTTGATGTCCGTACATTCACCCAGTCTTCATAATGAAGATTACTTCGTAAATAAGTTGCCCACAGTGTTTGATCCTCTGAGGTAACGGCTACCGTTTTTCCTCTCTCAAATATGCTTTGCTGACAAAGTCCTTTAAATAAATGCCAGTGATCCCAATTCAATGTGTTGTGTAGAACGGCTGTGTTAAGCGCTTTCCAATCGGTGAAACTGAAACGTGCATAATAGGTTGGTAGTCCATATAAATCTTCAGCTAAGCCTCTAAGGATACATGACATATCGCTTGATGCCGCCGTCCACTGTTCAGAAAACGGATCATCAGCCGTATAATCATGAAGCGCATGCATTGGAAATTGCGTTTTAAGTTTATCCGCTAGCGCTTTGAATCGTAAACCTAGTGCTGTGTCTGAATAAACAAGAAGTGCTCTTAACATGGCATTTTTCGCATGCAACCAATCGCCCGGCTGCTTACTTGAATAAAAACCATAGTCTTGCTGAGATAACATATTATGTTGAAAGTCCCTGATATACGACCAATGCGCTCCTGCAATACTGAGAGAACATGCTCGACTCATTGTCCTTCCCAAAATCTGATGGCCTCGTCCTTCATTGGTTAGGTGAATACTAAACTGAAAAAGACGGCCTAATATATCCAGTTCTGGACCACCGCCACATCGCGCCCTATCAGTAACAGATGCGGCCGGTTGTACCATCTCATCAAGATAGCGCGTAAATCCTTCCGCATTCCACCATTCGCTCAACTCAACTTTTTGTTGCGCGCTGTTATTAGGATATGCCTCACGAATCTGCAACAATTGTTCTCGAATAAAGGAATGAACCAAAAAATCATCTGCATCCGGCAGGTCGTTGCTGGTTGGGTTTTCAATCGAAAAATCAATGAGTACATTCAAACGCTCTAAAAATATGGCTTGGTAATTTCTATCGGAATGACGCATTTCATCCACCGCCATTTGACGCAATGCGGGTGCTAAATAACGTTGTGTTTCTTCTGGTGTTTGACGTTGGATCAACTGACGAAACGACGTTGCACCTTGAACACGATCTGATTGATAATTTTTAAACCAAAGTTCCAAGAAGCGTTGAATGACCTGATCTGTATTGGGTAATGTCAAAAAACAATCTCGTAAGAATAAGGCGACACTATTAAATGCACAATTGCCATCAGGTAAAGTCGGTTGCACTAAATTGACCGGTATAATGTGAGCGTCGGAAACGGTACATGAGGTGTGTTTTTCACCTATTTTTCCTATTACGCGCACATACTGTACTATAATGGATTTTTCTGTTCTTGCGTATTCGTCTGCCTGAGTCAGAAATGCTATCGGTATTTCCACAGGATCATTTGAAGGATTTAATGTCTCCAGTTTTTTTTCTACTAATGGAACACCATTCAATATTTGATTTAGTTTCTTTAAACGATTAAAAAATGCTTCATAATGCCGAAGCTCCCTGTATTTTTCAATTAATTCTTCTGCAATAGCTGCTTCTTGATTAATCACAAATGAACCATCTGTGATATTCAATAATTCACTGAAATGACCTTGGATAGCCTTTGATTGATAGACCAATGCTTTTTGCTGCTCAATTAACTGTATCAAATCAAAAACGACATCAGACTGCGAATTATTTTTCAACAAATCTTGGAGTTGCTCCAAAACAGCCGAAACAATAATAGGTTGTGAATAGAGTTTATTCTTTATCTGTTGAGTTTGTGCATATTGCAAATGTACAACATCTTGCTCTTGTTCATCATTTGCATTCAACAGCGTCTGAAAGACTTTTTTAACCAAAGTTACTGCTGTGGAAACTGGCGCAAAAGAAAATTGACTGATCTCAATGATTGGTAACGTTTCAAGCTTTCGTTCAAAATCTTCCATAGATACTTTATCTAAAACATCGACAAATGAAATTCTTTCTGTTGATTGAATCAGCCATGACAACGCGCGCTTAATGCACTGATCTTCCACCGATGCGCCTAATTCATTATTCCAAATTTTGAGATTGTTTAAAATGCTTGCAGGATCTTCATCACCTCGAGATTTGGTAATGACTAGAAGAAATGGATTATCTGCTTTCGTATAAGGTTCAAGTATGCGTCCAAATTGTTCAAATGTAGAACGAAGTGGAGTGCGTTTTTTATCATAAAAATCACGTTCGTCAAAAAACATAACCAGTCCTTTTAATGCAATAAAATGCGATTGAATGAATTGCATTGAAATGGTATTTATCAGTTGTTGTAATTTACCGTGAGTATCATCAAATCCAGGCATATCAACTAAATAATGGGTGTTTCCATATAGACCAAACCCAGGAAACAGGGTTTCCGATTGCGCACCATGTCCTACAGAAAATATTTCTGGATTACGTGCAACCAATTTAAATTCTTTTGGATTGATCACTTCTTTAACATAATCAACGCCAAAACAAGCATTACCTGTACTACTTTTACCTACACCCGTTCTACCCATGAAAAGAGTGGCAGGTAAATTTGTTTGTGGTAAAGACTGATATTGACTAGGCGTTTTTTCAAGTAACGTCATTGTTTCTTCAAATGGAAAACCCAACGACTGTATTTCATTTTCACAACATTGACGTAAAAATCCTTTTTTTTCTTCTTCCGATAATTTCGCTGCAGGTACTGCCAAGATAGGCGTTTCTTGAGGAGCGTGATAATCTGCTTCTATTTCCTCGTTTAACTCATTCGTATCCTCGACTAGTTGCTGAAGTTGTGCATCTAAATGACTAAGCTCTTCTGTCAACGCGTGTAATTCTTTTTCAGCAAGCGCTTTCGTAACGACTAGAGACGTTGCTTGACTCGCCAACGCTTGCATCGTTCGTAACGCATTCGAAAATTGCTGATGATGCGAAGACAGCAACATCATGCCCTCATACACCTTGTTTTCTAGCTGGCGTGCATCCACTACATGCTGATTCAAGATGGTTTGCTTCAAGGTATGCTCAAGCATTTCAATAGAGGCATAGTTATAACGCATCTTTTGCCGTAACCGATGTTGCTGCAATGGTTTCAACTCGAGTTTTGTTTTAACAATCTTTAACAATGCTTCAGGCGTTTTTTCAGAAGACGCGACGTGTTTTAAATCAGCCAGCAATAACGATGCACCAAAATCTTTATTCAGAAATTGTTGCAATGGTTTAACCGCACCGGTTAATGAAATCTGTTGCAATAGTTTTTGGATAGTATCATGCGCCTGATTTAAAGAAATATCGAAATCAGGGTTCACTAATTTGATAAAGCTTAATAATTTCAGACGCGCGCATTCATATTCTTTTAATTCAATATCAAGTTTGGTTAAGAATTCATTTGCTGCTATTTTTCGTTTTGGTTGAAGTAATGTCTCATCTATGTCTTTCTTCACGAGCTCAATATTGTTTTGATATTCGTCAACTGCTGAAAACGTAGAGTCAGGCATTTTTCCAATCCGATGGGCATGGCCCGCGGCTGCTCTGTCAGCGTGTGAGCTGGCGCCATTAAGCTGATTTAAATGTGCATCATAAAAACGATATTCCGCTTTATTTTGAATAACCTGAAAACTGACGTTTGAATGCGTATAACTCCAATGCCCACGAGGGTTGTTTCCATCAACCCAAAAATTGAAATGCATGAAAATTAGATCGCTTGAACACTGAACGTGCATTTTCAAAACACCAAAAGCTTTCCCTACATAAAAAAGGGGCGTATGAATAATGCTTTTGAAACTCGAAACAAATTCAGGAACTACTAAGAGATCATTGGCTTGAACCGGTGAAAGACCAAGCTCGATTAAGTATTCTGTATAATTAATTTCTTGCCTAACTAATTGCCAAAGTGAGGGGGAAAAGGCGAACATATGTATGTTATCACTGAAAGATGACCATAAACGAACCAATTCTAACGTCGGATCAAGATGATGTTCTCTGTTTAAGGCTTGACGTTTTTCTTCAAGAACTGCTCTCATACTCGCCTGAACTGTTTTCACCGAGTCCAAATAATCACTCACCAAACACAGCCATAACTTATCCGATGCTTGAACCGCAGATAAAAGGGTTAGAACTTGCAGGGTGATATCTTTAATGGCATGAATTTCAGCAAGATATTCATCCTGTTGTTCACTCGATGCTATCGCAATCATGGGCATACCCCATTGCACCACACGCTGATAAACTGCAAGCACTTTATCCCAATCTTGTGGATTAATCATCGTATCTAAGTTTGCACCACCTAAAATTCTAGGATCAATCGATTGCGCTATGCTCGCATATAAACCTAAAGAAATAGATAATTTTGACCATAATTCGGGGGCTGTGGCTTTTCGTAACGCTTGCGTTAATGCCGTTGTTTCAATATCTAGCCCGCCATGCAACACGTTAACACGACCCGAATAACCAGAAATTGCCGCTCCACTCGTTAACCAATCAGCCAGTTCTGTACTATGACTACTTAATTTCTCAATACTTTTGGCTTGGCCATCTTTTTTTATTAAAGTCACAACTTTTCGAGAATCCGCTCGCGCAAGCGATTGCATGTAAGATTCTAAAACGTCTTGGGAATGATTCACACTGCCTTGTAGCGATAGGTTTAAATCTTTCAATTGAAGGAGCGTCATTCCACCGTAATAATCCATGGCACTCATGATGACGAAGAGCCGCTGTACACTATTACGCTCCGCCTCCTTCAGTTGATCTTGAATCGACTCAAGCATCTTCCACGTTGTGGCAAAATTTTCTCGCGTGTCTTTCCACATATCCATTACAGTAGAATGAATGGCAGCTAATGCATCACTCAAACCCGTATCAGGCGTATCATCCTCTGAAAGCAGACTATAAATCATCGTCCCTGCAGCAACGACCATACCTACCGCACCAATTGCCGAAGCAGCACTCGCTGCGGTGGTAGCCGTTGTAGCCGCTGCCGTAGTAGTTGTTGCCATCGCAGCACTTTGGCTCAGCATAGTTACCGCATTACTAAATTGGTTTACGCCCTTAACCGCCAGAGTCATCGCACCAATGCCTTGAGCAAACATCCCTAACCCTTTGTTTAACTCTTTGTTTTTTATTAATGTAGCAATTTGATTAGTTGTCTCCGATATTGCACTGCCCAGTGAGGTATAACCATTCACTAAGTTGATCTGTTCTATCACCAGTTCTGATTGCTTTGCAAATGCGCCTAATGCCTTGATTTTAGCGTCTACAGTCAAGTCAGCACGTTTATATTGTGCTGCGAATTCCCGAATTTTTGGATTGTCAGGGTATTTATCAACAGTGGTTTGAACACAATGATCCATAAACCGAATCGACATCTCTGATTGTTGGAATGGTGTCAGCGGTTGCTTAGGTACTGCTGCAATAAATTCCTCTTCAGGGTTTTTAAAACGCTTATTTTTTGACTGTAACGGCGTCCGATTTAATCCATTCCTCAAACCATCCTTGTTTGCTTGATATCTAGGGCGTTTTTTGGTCGATGAATCCATCGTGATACTCCAAAGGTTTATTATGCTTTAATTAAAAATATGACATAAAGGTCAAATATTCCACATATTAACCTTTTTACAAAATAAATCATATACCGTATTTTTACGGTATATGATTTATTGCTGTAGGAGTAATTTTGAAATAAATTCTGCTTTATTACGTGTTTTTAATTTATTGGATTATTACTCTATAAATAAGGGTTCCACTCTGTCTCTCCTGTAGACCATTTTATACCTGATCTAGCCATGCCATTCCCTGTGATTTCTATTTGTAGGCGACCCCCGCGGTCAGAGTTTTCACTTTGTCCTACTGTTGTTGCTCCATTTAAGGAAGCTGTTTGTCCTGAAGCTGTTCTACTCACATTAAATAGGGATAATGCGCTTTGCGTGCTGGTCTTATTTAATCCATAACCTGGCAAAGTTGATGCACTTGATACGGGTTTCAGCTCTGAAGATTTAGAAAGCGTTTGATTAAAAGCAACTTTACGTGCTGAATAATCAACTTGATTCACAAAATTTGATTTCGACAGGCTTTTCATTGAGTCTTCCTGGCGAAGAGAGGGCTTATTGGTCGAACCAAAAAATGATGGAAAAGACGATAGCATAAGATTTCCATACGAAACGGCTTGATAGGAAGTAGGCACATCAGCCCTTGTCAATAGCGATTGTTCGGTAACCATTTCTCTATCTACGAATTTACTTTGTATATTTGAAAATCCACTCTTGTGAAATATACGTGACGTTGTTTCTTGTAAGCTTAAGGCCGTGGAGCTATGCAGAAGTTTATAATCAGGTGCATGATTATCAATATGAACAATTTCTCCATCCTGAATGGTAATCCTGCCCGCACTCGTGATCGTTCTACCACGCGCTAAGTCGGTGTGAGAAACCGAAAAATCCTCAGTTAATCCTTTTTCGCTTGCTATCTTTAGTTGCTCTTTTTCAGTAATAATATATAGAAAAACACCATCTTTTTGTTTTGATAATGAATCAACTGAAATATAATTCGGTGTCACAAAATGATGTTTTGAGCGATCTTGCTTACAAACTAATTTTGGATTATCAGAAACTTCTGTGTTTTCAGCTCTTCTACCGAAAGAACGATTTTCTGAAATGTGCTCACCTTGTGTTTCCATCGGATCAACAGCAATAACACTTGGGCTTGATTGATTTTCATGAATCGGAATTGCACCTGTATAGGAAAACTCCCCAGCAGCGATAGGAATTCCAATGTCGGCAGCAGCCGATTGCAACTTCATTAAACTTTCACCCAATTGTACGATACTGTGTTTAACGGCATCCGTTATGGGTTGCGTTGTATTTTGAAATGCGTTCGATACAATTTGTAGAAAACCGCCTGGATTTGACTCTTTCTGTTGTATCAGTTTTAGTGCTCTTTCAGGTGAAATGAGTCCTCTATCAGTAATATCAGCTAATTGTATACCGCCTAAAAATGCATCATCCATCATAGCGCAAATACCAGCAAACGGTGAAAGCAGAACACCACCTGCGTCTACAAAGGATTGAGCAATTCCTTGCCAATAAAGCCCCTCTGATGTATCAGCTGGATTACGCTTCATGTAATTTGAGATCACATATAATGCACCAAATGCTGCAACTCCTACCGCAGCAGGCCCTCCCATAGGCAATGCCATTGCAGCGGATCCCGTCGATCCCATAACCTCTTTTATGGTTTCATTTTGAATATCCAAATGGTCTGCTAATGCTTCTCCGGCTTTTCCACCGAGATGCAATGCATAGACAGCACCAATGCCTTCTAAACCAGCCTGTTTGGTACCGGAAATCTCCTTCTTAGACGTATCAATGCGTGGGCGACCATCTTCAGAGCCAATTTTGAACTCTTTTGTGGTACTTCGCATTTTCTCATTGAGTTTTATTTGCTCTGCGTACAAATTATTATATTCAGGACTGCCAGGTTGAAATGTTTTAAGTAACTCTGTTATTTCATTGTATCTATTTTGCAATGGTGCATAATGCTTTGCGAACTCTTTTTTATTTGAGAATGTTGTTTTATCTGATGTAACGGTTGAGGATGATTGTTGATTTGATGCGTGGTCTACCCGAGGCCTAGAGGAGACAATCATGCTCTTAACTCTCTGCCTGGAGGCGATTTCAGTGGCTGTTTCTACACGTAGAGTGTTTCTGTACTCTCGATCTGGGATATGAACATCAGAATGATCCATACGAGGTCCTACCGGAACAAGTAGATTTTTAACTTTGGGAATATGTTCAGAGGGTATGGCACTTGGTTTGGAAGCAATTTCACCTGATATAGGCTTTGATGATATCAAAGCTGTTTTTGATTGTGGTGCTGGTGCCCAATCCATTTTAAAAGACGATGAAGTCGACGAGGGTTTTTCGTTTATCACTAAATCATCTAGATAGACGTGATTTTGCTGCCAGCGAGGGACGGGCAATACATCACCTAAAGGAAATTGATTAAACTCCAACATACTTTGCACCATTCGGGTGACAAACGTATTCGCTGGTATTTTGTTCTTTATGAAAAGATGTTTTGGTTCATCACATTGAATCCTTATACCCTCTGCGGTTTTACTAATGAAAAGAATATTATCATGGTGCCTTTGTGTTGCATTATCAGCATCCCCTGTAAAAGAGCTAGTCGCAAACTCATCAACAAGATGCTCTACCCCTAAACGCTCCATCGCTGTAGAAACTACATTATGTATCTCTGGATCAGTTGGATTATTTTTCATTCTAATCATAATCATAGCAACGGCATCATGCACATGAGCAATGTCTTTGTGAGTAGGTTTAGTGCCTGAGTCCATATGAGATTTATCTGAATGGTCGGTAAAATTGCGCGAAGAAATAGTTCGCCCACTAACTGATTCAGCCATAGATTTATTTGAAGGGGCTTTAGTTGACTCAAAAGCCATATAACTCGGATTTATTATAAATGTTTCTTGGATAACATATCGATATTTACCATTAACTTTTGTGAGTTCTACTGGCCAGGCCCCTTTAATATCCTGGGGTTTAATTTTGTAAGGAACAGCAATTTCCTTTTCAGCACGATAATGCTCAGAAGCCTTCGGTGACATTTTAGTTTTCATATCAGACGATAAATCTTCATTAATAACGATAACTTCCTCTTGAGCATTAATTTCATAAACGAAAGAATGCATTTCTAGCCCACCAGGAAAGGTTGAAGCCACTTTTTTTGAAGTTGATGTAGCTATATATGCACTTTCTCTTTCAGCGTGATCGGATAAATTTACATGGGAAAATAAATCTGTGTTCGAGCCACGCGCAATAAATCCCTCTTCGAAAATTTGATCTGGCGATCTGGAATCTCCTCGATATAAGTAACTCATTGTTGGAAGATGAGTATTAAAAGATTGCGCTACAGCAGGAGGACAAGACGATGTTGTAGGTTTAGAGCTAGCATCTTGCACATAATCCGATTGCGTTTTGCTTTCTTCTTGAATAAACGCTGATTTTTCGGATGCTTCTTTTTTTATGTTCGCAGTTTGATCTGGATTTGCCGGGAGAGGCTCTCGTCCTAATAAAGCTGCAAAAAATGGGCCTTGTGAATCGGCTTTAGGTGTAATCAACTCATCATGAACTAAATGATCAAGATTTGATGAGCGTGGTTCTTGGCCAAATAATGCAGCAAAAAATGGTTTTTCATTGGTTGATTTTAAATTATTATCCTCTACAGCCCCCGGCAAATCCTCCAAAGCCAAACTCAATGCAAACTGAGCATCAGAATCAATCATTTCTAATTCGTCTGCACGCGGCGTATAAGTATGTTGCTCTGCCTCAAGGATACTGGTTGTAGACGGATTTTCTAAGCTGAGTGCAAAAGCATGATAACCACAATTACCGTCCGCTGCGGTGGCTATTTCATGATCATTGACAATGGCACTCCAATGCACATTATTATCATTTGAAATGGTTACTGTCGGTTTATCTGCTGAAACGTCAGCATTTAAAAACGTTGATTGCCCGGGGGATTGTTTATATAAAACTTTTAAATTTACTTGAAAGAGATCTGCCAATAGGGTTAATTCAAGATCGGTTGACCAAACCTTGTTAGGGGATTGTGCTTTAATGAAAGCATCCAATTCACCCATGCTTTCCAGATTTTGGCGAAGATTTTTCACGGCAGGACCATCTTCTATGCCAGGGCGTAGCTCACCGCGTAAATATTGAAAAACAAGCTCTCGCAATTTAGCGCTTTTCGCCTCTGATTCTAATTCATTTATTTCGGCAAGTAAGTCCTCCCTTGAGATTTGACCGTTATTATAATGAAAATACATTTTTAAATAACTGTGTGCTGTACTGGAAGGTGCCAACGGCTCTGCAGCAATAGATGCTTCTTCTTTACCTTGAATGACACTTTCTTCATTAATGTATTCCTGCCGGTTAACATTCATACGTGCGGCAACCATTTGTTGGTAAAGCTCATCTGAAGCTGTGCCAAGAACGATCACATTAGCCCATCTAAAATTTAAACGATGGCCTGTGCCAAACGACACGAGACCCGGCTTCTTTTGTTGCGACATGTGCTCGTACATACAACGACTCACTGAGCGTTCACGTAACTCTAAAATGAAATCATTTAGCGTTGTTATTACCGTATCATGTGCTTTACCTTTAATTTTTTGCACAATCTCACGATCTAATAGCACACGGCCAGATACTTTGGCTATGAGCTGTAAAGTCTCGCTGTCTACTTGTTGACAGGGCTGAGTAAATCGTTCTTTTAATCGCTCAATATCAGCACGATTATGAGCGGTTACTTCAATCTTCTTCGGTTCAGTTTGATTCGCAATAATAATGTCGTCATTCAATAATACGACACAATCTTTCTCTATTGTAATCGGTCTATTGGAAGGACTCAGTGCCATATTCACCAACATGCAATCTTCTGACAAGAATTCAACTTTTTTACTACGCACTTGCGCAATATATTTTTCCTCTATCTTAGCCATCAGCCGCTTTTCTTCACGTTTCAAAGAATCTTGGAAAAAATCCATAATGACTACATTCACTACAGGATCGATGGTCGGGTAAAGGCATGGTCTAACATTTAATGCTAAAGCTACTTTTTCCGCTTGAAATTTGGCAAAACAGAATTTTTGTTTGGTCGTTAATTGTGCCCACTTTAACTCTTCTAGCTTTTGTCCAACAGGGAAATGTTGTTTAATAAACGCCACTTCCTCAGGTATCAGATCATTCACAACCATTATATTGCCCAAGCCCTCTACAAAAACTAGCGCTTCAGGATGAGCAAGGATCGCTTGAAATATAAGAAATTGACAATAGGTGATTCTATCCAAAATAGACAATGATGCCTTGAGATTAGGTACCAAATGCATTTGATCGGCGTGATAAACAGTCAGTTTTTCACCTGAGGGAATGATGTTTCCTGCACTTTCTCGTAAAGCACGAAGATGCCTATTTAAAAAATTCTTATTCTCCGTATACTGCTCAATTGAGCTTTTAGGACGAATAAATCGCATCCCATTTCCTTCACGGATGATGGTGTATGTTTTAAATGCTGATGGGATATCTGAGGTTTTATCTGAATTCTTCGCCCTCAGTTCAATCAACGCCACTAACTTAGGCCCCAAACAAAAATCGTATGTCAGTCCTATTCCTGAAACAGCGGTTAATTTACCCTGCCTAACAGCGGTATAAATATATTGTGCATCATGGTAACCCTCATTGACCAAATCAGCCATCGTCATTTGATTGTTATAACGCTGAAACACTTCAATCAATCGATCATTCGCTAAGTTCTTCGTCACAGGTGGCTTCATCATTTCAGGAGATACTTCAACAACTTTTGGTTTGGCAGCAGCTATTAATTCGGCCCGACGTTCAAGCGTTGCTGTTTTATATTCAAGTTCAGCCAGCACTCGATCACCTAGAGCATACCGAGTATTATATGCTGATGCCGGATCAATCGGCTTAAGAATACCCATGAGTATCCAATAGTGAGGATGGTTCATTACGCAATAGCGATTGTTAAGATTTAATTGCCGCGTTGTAATACCACGTAACCTTCCATTTGGATATTGACCCGCATAGCTATTCACCCAATTGGCAAAGCCTTGTAGTGTTAATCCGGTTTGACGATATATTTCAATTTCGATGGCTGATTCAGGCACTGTAGATGAAGCTTCATGAATATCATTATGAAAATTAGCAATAATTTTGTTTTTACAGAGCATTTCTATGCTAATTTTTAAATCCTCTGCTTCTTGTAACAACTTTTTCGGAAGCTCTAATATCTCCTCTGGAGACAATTTCTTTATGCTGCACGCAATATAGTTTCCATACCAAAATGAATCATTTTCTGCCCCATACAATTGCATAATTTTCTGATCGGCTTGAATAAAAACATAATATTTTTTAGACTTTGCCACAGCTGCATTGAAAGACGCTTGATCTCTGTTTACAGCCCTTAGCGTTGTAAGAATTTCAGTAATATCAGACTCAAAAGCTTTTATCTTAATCAACTTATTCAGGGAGTCGATCAAGCTATTTATTTTTACATGCAGATGATCTCGGCTATTACTTCTAGTCTCATCGAGTGAGGGTATATGCTGGTTAACTGCCATCCTATTATCTTTTACGGAAATATCCTTCAACGTATCCAGAAAAATGGCATATCTTGGTTTAGATATTTTTGCAATTAAACTTATTTGATCTTCTATCCTTTGATATAAAGCAGGATTTGTATCATTCAATGCTAAATATCGCTCCTCCATTTCTACTGATAAATAATTGCACATTCCTGTTGGCAGCACATTGCGCTCTTCCAATGTGCTACATATTTCTACCAGCTCTGTATGAGACTTTTCCTTCCAAAATGACACACTCATACCACGAATAAATTTATTAAATATGCCATTTAAAAATAATGCCTCATCATTAGAAATCCCCATATAGGGAAGACTGTCTCTCTCCAAAATAGAAAACTCTGACATATCATTAATTGGCTTATCTTTCATCACTCAATACCCTAACATTATGTATTGCCTCTACTCATGGCATAAAACGCACCATTTTATTGACGATACTTTGACAGTTTGTGTATTATAAGTGCGCTATGAAAGGAGCACAATACCGTATTTTTACGGTATCAGCTTTTTACTGTAGGAGTAATTTTGAAATAAGTTCCACTTTATTCCGTGCTTTTAATTTATGTTTTAACGTGTCGAGATATCCCTCAACTGTACGACAAGATAGCCCTAACGCCGTCGAAATTTCTCTTGATGTTTGTCCACCCAGCATCATCGGTATGATTTCGTGTTCTCTTGGTGTAAATAAAGAGCCTGTGTTCGACTTTACCATGGATAAAAACCGATTTATTTGGTCGTCATTGAGTGTCAAAATTGGATCGCTACGCTCAATAGCCCCTTCAGGTTTATTGAGCTCAATTTCAATATCATACGCAGTTTTTAACTGCGGCGAGCGCTCGACTCTATCATTAAAATAAATAATGAATTTTTCAAGCAAATCATACTGGTTAATATACATCTGATTAAAACTATCATTTTTTATATGCGTTCCAAAGTGATATAAATCCGTCTGTGTTCCAGCTCGCTTAATAATGGTAAAAATATGATTGTATTGAAAGTCTGCAGCATCTTGTAGCATTTCTGCCATCTGACCTTTCGCATCAAGATTATCCCACATTAAACAATTCAATAAATGGCAGTGTTTTGAATCAGCATGAATATCCACATTATAATGTTGTTTTGTAATGTAGTTTTCCATAAACGCTGGATTAGTCACCAGTGCTGAAAATGAATTTTCTTTAGTCATTCGTACGTGCGAAAATGTGCTGATATTTAATTCGGTCAAAGGGTGGCAAATGCTCACAAGATCTTGAGTATTCAAAACTGAAGGATGTTTTTTCAGCTGGAGTAACGCTGGATTCATAATTACAACCTCCCCTTATTTAAATATACCAAATGAGCATGGTAACATTGTACCATAAATTGATTAAATTAAGAACAGTAGTGCCCGAATAGTGCCAGGATTTAATAAAACCACCGTAAAACTACGGTATCGCGCTAAAAATCAACAAAGATTATACTTCAAAAAAAATAATTCAGGTCTATAAAACGTAAACTCCGTTAAGCGTTCGATTATCAGCAATAGAAATTGAGTAAATTAAAATGGTTCAAACGAACTGGATTATATTTTCAGGCGTCACAAGTTCAGGAAAATCCACTATTGCAGAAATGCTGATTCGACATGGTTATAAAGCACCTATCGAGGTGGCACGGATGTATATTGATGAACTACGTACAAAAGGAATATCCCAAGATGAACTGGAAGAGTATGTAACAACGTATCAATTTCAATATGAAATAGTACAAAGAGGATTAAGACTTGAACAAGAATTAAATCCCAATGATCTGGTCATTATGGATTGTGGTTTAATAGGCTCATATGTTTATTTTAGGCAACGGGGTCATACTGAAGAATTACTTGAAAGTGGCGATAATCGACTTTTAAAAGAGCATCTAGCTCACAATAGATATCGTGGTGTCTTTATATTTGAGAAACTCCCCTGCGATAAAGATCCATTTAGGTTTGGAACAGCAGATATCCTGCGTGATGAAGCACATTGTTTACTGAAAGAAACCAATGCTTATCAGGGCTATATCTCGATTACAGTTCCGGTTGCCTCAATTGAAGAGCGCCTACAATTTATTCTCAAAAAAATCATAGAAATAACACCAACTTTGATGGCTAATGCAGGATTAAAACAACTATCTGGAACGGGGCTAATCACAAAGGCGCCCTGTCAATCAGATATAAAAACCGAACCAGTCAAAATGACAGCATTTGGGTTAAAAGCATATTCAGGTCCCTATTCATCCCTATTTTGGTCAAATGCTACTGACTATAAACACAAACAATATAATAACGAGAAAACTGACTTCAAGACCTCCTTAAAATAACAGAGACATTATATGGCTATTCAAAGACTCGACCATGTTAATTTTATTACTCACGATATGAAAAAAACCATTCATTTTTATTGTCATATTATCGGGCTGGTACATGGCGAACACCTATCCATCGATACGGCTCAGTCTGTTTATTTTTATATTCCGGGCGAGAAAATTGCAATTTTACATGTTGGTTATGCAAAGGCTGACAAGAATCAACCTAAATTTGAACGACTCGCGGATTTGGATGAAACGAATAATGGCAGGTTCTCAACGGGTACTTTTGATCATTTTTGCTTAGTATTGGATGACAGTGATTATTCTGTGTTTATTGATAAATTCAATCAACATGCAATCCCTTGCCAAACATACTGTCATGATGATATTGCATTAAAACAAATATGGGTCTTAGATCCCAACGGCGTTCGTATTGAGTTAAATTTTACTTAATATCAAAAGCTATCCTGCGACGCCGCGACAATTGCGACAGTAAAGCCATCAAGAGAAAACCAAATCAAATGCGTGGGCAATCGTCGCAGCGTCGCAGTCAACTCTTAATCGCAGAACAAGCCCCTACTGTTACCATTTTAAAAATCCATTTCACTTAAGTCATTCTGGATTAAATTATTAAACTCAGCCTCTTCCCAAGTTATGCCATATGGAAAACCACCGCTTGTATATCCTGCAATAAAATAATAATGATCATCTGAATCAAACGGAAAATCTAACTCCTGTTTTTTTTCTGCCAGTTTTTTTTGTTTTTTTGCTATCTCTTGTTCTTTGCTATTGAGTGCCTGAAAAACATATTGCTCATCCAATTTGACACCTAATAGTCTCAATTCATTGATAGCGCAGACCAAATCCACACCAAACCATTTTTTATATCCTTTGATGATGTTCTCACCAACATATGTTGGGATCCAATGCTTAGCAGCCTGAAGCCTACTTGGTCGTTGCATTCGCTTTCGCCTTGGTGAACGGTTATTTTTATTAGACATCGCTATACTCAATACTCACAAACGCTTCGCAAAATTTCCTTTCCATGGTTAACAAGCAATGATAAATGCCCTTCTTGCTTAAAAAAGGTGAATTTAACATTTGGAATTAATTTCGTATAAAGTTTTGCGTGAGCTAGAGGGACTTGTTTATCTAACCCGCCCTGCCAAATCGTAACAGGGCATTTTATATTTGCTAATTTAAACTCCCATGGTCTGAGAATTAATTGAAGCTCTTGGGCGGCCCCAGCAACGCCATGCTTAAATGCTTCCAATAACATCACACCGATAGCCGCATTATTCCCTAAAGAATGAAAAACAAGCTGATCAACCTCCGGCATTTTTGGGATGGTTCAAAAGCAGTGAACACTCATCCAATTTTTAATAGTAATTTTTGAGAGCAGTCATCGACCAACAAGTTGATTTATGATACTTAGTTTATCGTCATAACAAAAAAAGGATCATGATGATAACTGCTCACAAAAAGCACCATG
>CANNJI010000020.1 GCA_947504875.1 Legionellaceae bacterium | reverse complement strand
AGCAAAATACTTCGATATGACTGAGTTTTGGGAATGGAAAAACGAAAAAAATGCTGCTGAAACTCAAAGTAATGTGATTGCAATTAATCAGTAAAAAATTAGGGGTGAGGATAAAAATGGATCTTTACAGCAACTTTAGGACTTGATCATCATAGACCGCTTGCTGCCCAAGATTCGCTCGAGATGTCACGTTATTTCTTGATGAATCAAACGATGCGATTGCTTTTAAGTCGAGCTCAAATAGCCTATTTGCAAGAGAAACGATTAAGAGACATGCTTGCTTATGCAAAAACCCATTCCCCTTGGTACCAAGAGCGATTGAAGCATATTGATCCATTTCAGATGACTTTAAATGCCTTAAACGATATTCCAATCATGAATAAAAAAGATGTTATGGAACATTGGAACGACATTGTGACCGATAGACGATTGAGTATTGAAGAGGCGGGTGCATTTTTAATGACGGAGCAGGGATATGATTTGTATAATGGACACCATATTTTTGCATCGGGTGGCTCATCTGGTCGTCGAGGCATGTTTGTTTGGGATTCAAATGAAATCGCATTGACATTAGCCTCATTATACCAATATCAATTACGTGATGAATTTTGTGATTCAATGTGTTATTCGAAAGAACCATTGATGGTCGCTTCTATAGGCGCGCTTCGGCCTGTGCACCTGAGTGAAACGGTATTATCTTTTCCCGTTGTACCTAATATGCAAGCGCGTGCCTTTTCTGCATTGGCTCCTATAGATGATTTAGTCAACGATTTAAATGATTGTCAACCCACACATTTGAATGGATATCCTTCTGTGATCGCACGATTGGCATTAAAAGCAACTAAAGGTCAATTAAAAATTAATCCTAGGAGAATTTTAGTAGGAGCAGAGCCTTTATTGCCTTTGATGATCGAATCAATTCATAAGGCTTGGCCAGATGTAAAATTAATTAACAATTGGGGTTCGACAGATGCGGGTATTCATGCTGTTTCATGTGATTATTCAAATGGGCATCTTCATTTATGTGAAGATATGGTGATCATCGAACCGGTGGATGAACAATATAATCCTGTTGAGGTTGGACAGCGATCGGAAAAAATTTTAATAACCAATTTATTTCGTAAATCAATGCCTGTGTTTCGTTATGAGATGGATGATCGGATCGTATTGCTGAGAGAGACATGTCCTTGTGGTTCTCAATTTCAGTTAATCAGTTCAGTTGAAGGGCGTCATGAAGACGATTTTGTTTATGGACAAGTGATCGTGATCGCTGAAGTATTCGAAAATGCAATTATGGTGGATTCAGGGGTGGATGAATATCAAGTAATACAAACAAAAAATGGCGCTGAAGTTTTGATTGTACCAGACCGTGAGTCAAGCATTTCGAGTGAAAAAATGAAAAAAGATCTGGAGTATCAACTGCAACAATTAGGTTTATCAAACCCAACAATTGAAATTAAATTGGTTGAACATTTAAAGCGTCATGAGGAAACCGGTAAATTGAAACGTTTTAAATGTCTTTAAAGGCTTAAAGCTAGTACCTTTTCCATTTAGTTTTGACAAGTTGCCCAGTACAAACTGATTTTATTTTAATCTTGGTAGTTGCTCTTCTGAGATGCGAAGTTTAAGCGACCTTGCTGTGTTTGGAGTGCGTGAAATCAATCCCTTTTTCTCAAGCTGTAAAATCATCTGATGAATGGTAGGTGGTGTTACCGCGAAATAACGCTGTAAATCAATTTGCGCGGGAGGAACACCATTTATTTTCGTGTAGTAAAAAATAAATGCCAGGTATTGGCCCTGTTTTTCAGTATAACTTTTTTCTTCTTCATCGATCGACAAGTCAGTCTTCATATGATCAAATCGCATATTTTTAAATAACAAGGATACGTTGATCGTGATTAAATATAAAGTCGTTTTGAATGCAGACGAACAATCGGAATTAGAGCAAATAACATCGCAAGGTAAACATTCGGCTCGAAAAATAAAACGCGCTCAAATTTTGTTAATGAGTCATGCTCAGATTTATACGGACGATGCTATTGCAGAATTACTGTTGATTAGCCAGTCAACGATACATCGTACAAGACGCTACTTCGTTGAATATGGACTATCGGACGCTATTCATGATGACCCACGTAGTGGTCAACCGCGCAAATTAGATGGTAATCAGGAGGCATTGTTAATTGCAATAACATGTAGTGAGCCACCCAAAGGACGCTGCCGATGGACCTTAAGCATGTTAGGTGACCAATTAATTTCACTGACAGAACTTGAAACAATTTCACCAGAAACAATACGCCAAAGACTAAAAGATAATGACTTGAAACCATGGCAGAAAAAAATGTGGTGCATTGGAAAATTAGATGCAGCATATATTGCACGCATGGAGCACGTTTTGGATCTTTACGCTGAACCAGCGGATCCGCGACGCCCTGTGATTAATTTTGATGAGGCTGGCAAACAGCTCGTTGACCATGTTAATGAGCCGATACCGATGAAGCCAGGTAAGGTTGCCAAAGATGATTATGAATATCAGCGTGCCGGTATGGCCAATATTTTTATGTTTTTTGATCGGCATCGTGGATGGCGAAAAGCAAAGGTTACCGATCGAAAAACTGCCGTAGATTTTGCTGAATGCATGCGTGAATTAGTTGATCATGATTATCCCGAAGCCGATGTTGTTCGGGTCGTGTTAGATAATTTATGCACTCACCACGAAGCTTCATTATACAAAGCGTTCCCCCCAGCGGAAGCGCGTCGCATATTACGGCGTTTGGAGTTTCATTATACGCCCAAACATGCCAGCTGGTTAAATATGGCTGAAATTGAAATTGGCAATATGAATCAACAATGTTTGGATAGACGCATTGCAAACAAAGCATTACTTATTGAGGAATTGGCGCATTGGGAAAAGCTGCGGAATGAAGAAAAAGCCTCCATCAAATGGATGTTCAATGTTGATACAGCTAGAGAGAAACTGGACAAGGCTTATGGGAAGCTAACCTGTCAAAACTAAATGGTTTCGGTACTAGCGCCCGTCTGTTTTGTTCGCAGGTAAACCGCTCTGTCCTCCAGGACAAAATGTAATGGTATAGTCTGTCGTCTCACTAGCCTCACACGTAAACGAACTTGCCTTGTCATCATAAGGATAGGTATAGCTGGTAGGACACGCCTCCTTCATCCATTTAATCAAGCCATAGACATACTTAGTCCACTGCGGATCGCTTTGCCCAGAAGGGCACGATGCACTGGGCGTTGCAATACCAACCCAATCGGAACATCCACAGCATTGCGTAAGCTCCGTACTCGAAGGATTTCCCGTGTAAGATAAATAGCAACTGTTAAAAAGCGGTGCTGTTGATACAGGCGGGCTGCATTTTAACAACTGCGTCAAGGTATAGGTGTTGGCTGGGAATGGACTGCTTAACACTTGATTGCAACTAAAGTTATCCCCAAAGGTCGAGGTATAACTGCTGTCAACACCACAAATTTGATCAGCTGCCCAAAAGCCCAAGAAGTCTCCGCAATTTCGTACAAATTTATTCGCTGTGGTACTAAAAGAGAGGCCGCAAATTTGGCTGTTATCTGAGCATGTATTTCCACTGTTACACGCGGTGTTGGTGTTCGTCACCCAATAATACATATTGGTAGGCGGCGACATCTGTTGGTAATTACAAGCGTTCAAACCACCTGAGGCCACAATACTACCCGCAGTACCACAGCTGTAGCCAGAAGCACTCACACTCGTCGCCATCGACATCGGAATAGAAAACCCATTCACATTGCTGATGTCATAACTGTCAACTCGACTTGGTCCTGTTAATAAAAACGTAAACTCCGCTTCGGTTGAAGGCTGTTTAAAACCAACGCCTGCAGTACAGGAGGTTGTTCCTCCATTGCTTTGGCAATCATTATTCAAGCACGTGTCACCCTCAGTACATTGATTGGCCGCGGCAATTAAACCTTTCCACAAAATATGATCACTTGTTGTAGACGCCGCTGTTTCAATCACTTGCGTGGTTGCTTGCCCACCGTTTGCCAATTTATAGCCCCCCGTGAGTGGGCCATAATTGTTGTAATAGCATAATTTTGCAGAGACATTACACGTAGAGCCTATGAGGCAACCACCATTGATCCCTGTTCCATTACACGCCGGTGAGTCCGTAATGGCACCACCGACCATCGACCACCACACATCAAAATTACACTGATTAATCACTGTAATGTTTCGTTGATTAATAATCAGGGTCACAATATCTGTTGATGTTGAGGTAACCGAATTTAATCCGCTGTGGCTTGGAGTGTTATAATTTACGCTTAGCCCGATAGTGACATTGGCGATAGGGTTATTTGGGGCGGTATAACTACCTTTCAACTGACAACTCCCGGTACTGGCCAAAGTCTGCGCCGTACAATTATCTCCGCCAGCGCCTATAGCAAACGAGCCTTGACTTGCGGGTAATGGTAAAGTAGTCGTACGACCCGTAATTGTAATAGGCAGTGCGGTTTTATTGGTACACAACAACGTAATGGGGACGATCGAATCAATCTTCGTCTCAGGGGCAAACGCCACTGCAGGCTTACATACGAGTCCACTGGTACCATCGCCGCCATTGGTTGAGGTGCTGAGCTCAACCGGTGAACCTTGCGTATAGGAAAGGGTAGCCGCTATGGTATGAGGGCCAGCTGACGTTGCGGTATAGGTGCCTCGGACATAACACGTGTTACTCGGCGGCGTGCTGCTTAAATCCAAACCACAATCAGTGCTATAACTTCCGCCAGAAACAACCACATTAACCCCCGTTGCCCCGCTTGTTCCATCATTGGTGTATCTAAATAACCAAGGGGCCGAGGCATTAATGGCTAAATCTACTGGCAATTGGAGTGTTGGCGTGCCAGTGATCTCTGTGCCGCCGTTGGTGTTTGTTGCAACCGTACTTATTTGCGGTAGCGGAACACGATCATTTCCATACACTTCTGTTAATTGAATTGATTTTGTACCTGCTGTCGTTGGATTTAAATAAATAGTAACGGTGCAGGACTCTAAATAATCTAGTTTTTTTCCTGTGCAATAATCATCATATGAAAATTCAGCAGGGGTCTGGGTTTTTTTTTCAATAACCAGAGGGGTTGGCATTTTAAAGGGTATCGCATTAACAAACCTATATTCAGCAACATACGTCCCACCAGAAATAAAGACCTCTGCAGGAAAACTTTGCGTTTGCTCCCACGGGATAGGGTTACTGCTGCTTGCAAAAACGAGACCAACAGGGGCTAACAATAAACCAAACCATTGTAAACATTTTTTTAGATTACTCATCATTTCAATATACTCTACGTTATTTGAAGGAAGGGAAATTCAGACTGATATCAAATAAGTACGTCAGACCGAGCAAAAAAGCGTTTGACTGATTAAGCCCAAAGTTTAAACTTTGAGATGTCCATCCATTACTACCGGAGCTTGAGCTTAAGTTTCCTAAATTACTGTACTGATACTCGGCACTGATAATAAATTGCGGCGTTAATTGATAATCAATCCCTGCACCTAAAATATAAGCAAATTGAGAACCCGCATTCGAACCATAGTCTGGCGAGAGTCTGGGGGTTACGCCAGCCAAAGGCGTTTCTGAGTAAACTTCGTTAATATTAAAAACCGCACCCACCCCGGCGTTGATATACGGTGAAAACCCACGATAATCAATAAAATTAAGCTTGGCATTTGCAAGAATTAAATTAGAGGCAGCCTGCCATTGATACGTATAGTTGGTGAACTGCGGTAATGAGTATTGAATGACCTCACCATTAACTTGTGAAGCTAAAAAGTATTGATACTTAGCCCCCAGTGAAAAAGCAGTCAGCCATTCAGAAGAAAGCGCCCAGCGATGCCCTAGCTGAAAGCCTAACAACCCCGTCATTTCTGGGCGACCAGCTGTATAAATATCTTGGTCGTAAGGGGATGGCAGACCCAATCCATTATTCACCGTCGTAGACGAACGAAAACTCATTTTTTGACCGCCCGCCTGCGCATTAACAAACCATGAAGGTGTTTCTTGAACAGGATAGGTAGATTTTCCCTTTGGATTTTTATAGGATTTTTTAGCAAAATCTCTCAGCGCTTTATCCGTATGAAATGGCCCAACCATCACTTGGTATTTACCCGCGGAAAATCGAACAATAACAGGATACGTTGTCGTTTTCCGTAAGCGTTGTTGATAATTTTCTGCGACAAGAGCTTTTGTAAAGCTACCCATTTGAACATAAACAGGTTCATGAGTCATGTGTCGAAATGTATTGATATGATCAACACCATATATCGTGGTTGCATCAGCCGATGCATTGAAAATAAAGCCCAAAAACAGCACTGCTTTTAGAGGTTTTATCATAATTTTTCTTGGCCGCCTATCCCTGGTTTGATTCATTCTAACAAGTCTCAAACAAAACACAAGAACCCAATGCAAGGTCTATTTTCATACACAAATCATTGTTTTTAACCTTCCCCACGCTTAAAGCTATAAATTTGTTGACAGCTTTTAATGCAAACCTATAGTATTGCGTATCTGCGCATAGGGAATGGTGCTATTGACACGAGAGGATTAGGCATGAAGAAAAGGGTTGTGATCACAGGCATGAGCATTGTCTCGTCCATTGGAAATGGCGTTGAGGCATTTTGGCAAGCGGCCGCCAATGGCCAATGCGGTATTGACCGAATACAAGCTTATGATCCATCCAATTATACAACCCAAATTGCAGCTGAAATTAAAAACCTATCCCTTGATCATTTGCCTGAGTTTAATAAACCCAAGCGTTATCCTCGTGTTGCACAATATGCGTTGTACTGTGCTCACGACGCCATTCAAAATGCAGGACTTACTCCGGCTGAATTACACAAAGCAGCAACCTATATTGGCACCAGTTTGGGGGGCGCGCCCGAACTAGAGCTCGCTTACAAAGCCTTCTACACCGAAAGCTGGAAAAAGATTCCAGCCTTGACTGTTATCCGCGGCATGCCAAACTCCGTAGCCAATCACGTTGCCATTGCTTTTGGTCTCGGCGGACCCAATTCTACAATATCCAATGCCTGTGTTTCATCAGCCGAAGCGATTGGCAATGCTTATCAACAAATTTCAAACGGCCGACTATCCCTCGCATTATGCGGGGGCACCGAGTCTCTTGTGTGGGAAACCATCATGGCGGCTTGGTGCAAATTACGCGTGATGTCAACACAGAATGAAACCCCTCAACAAGCCAGTCGCCCCTTTGATAAATATCGAGATGGCATGATCATGGCTGACGGTGCTGGATTACTCATTTTAGAAGATTTAGAGCATGCACAAGCACGTGGCGCAAAAATTTATGCTGAAATCATCGGCTATGGCGCGAGCTGTGATGCCTATCATGTAACTGCGCCGTCCTCGGAAGGGCAAGTCCGTGCAATTCATACGGCACTTGATGACGCACGCCTGGCACCCAGTGATGTGCAGTACATTAATGCTCACGGAACAGGGACACTCTTAAATGACCTCACAGAAACACAAACAATTAAAACAGTTTTTGGTGAGCGCGCCTACGAAATACCCATTACCGCACAAAAAGCAATGACAGGACACGCCATCGGTGCTGCTGGGGCAATGGAAATTATTGCGACTGTTTTAAGTTTAAATCATGATGTTCTCCTGCCTACCATCAATTTAAACAACCCCGACCCAGAATGCAATCTCGACTATATTCCCAATATTGCACGAAAAAAACGTATTGATATTGCGGTATCCAATCATTTTGCATTTGGTGGCGCAAATGCTGCGCTCATTCTTCGGCGATTTTAGTCGCAACTTTTATATTTGCGCGTTATAATCTAAGCTTTTTTTTACAAAGGAAGCCACTTCCCTATGCATGCCTCGTTAACAGAAATTGCCGCCCTCATTGAAGGAACTATCATTGGCGATGAACACACCATGATTTCATCACTTTCGCCTATTGACAATATTTTACAAAATGCACTTATTTTTGCAGAAGGTGAAGACAACATAAAAAAAGCACGTGAATCAAACGCCAGTGCTGTTTTAGTCTCAAAACACGTTGAGGACATGAACAAGCCAATGATTCAAGTGACCGAGCCCTTTAAAGCATTCATTCAACTACTCAGCCATTTTCATCCTCAAAAACAACCTGAACCCGGAATTCATCCAACAGCCGTGATTGCCGCTAATGCGCAAATCGGGAAAAACACGTCTATCGCTGCCTATGTGGTCATCGGCTCAGACAGCATCATTGGAAATGACTGCGTCATCAAAAGCCATGTTCACATTGGAGAACGCGTTAACATAGGACAAGGCACCGTGTTACATCCTCATGTCACCATTTATGATGACTCTCAAATTGGGAATCATGTATTTATTCATGCGTCTACCGTTATTGGTTCCGATGGATTTGGTTATATGCTGGCCGATGGTCAACATATGAAAGTACCTCATGTAGGCCATGTCATTATTCATGACAACGTCGAAATTGGCGCAAACACTGTCATTGATCGCGCAACCATTGGCGCGACCATTATCGGGGAAGGCACAAAAATTGACAACCTGGTCCAGATTGCGCACTCTGTAAGATTAGGAAAACATAATATTTTATGTGCGTTCACTGGCATTGCCGGAAGTACAGTGAGTGGTGATCACGTTGTGTTTGCAGCCAATGTTGGCGTAAGTGACCATGTTCGCATTGACGATGGTGTGATTCTCGGTGCCCGCGCTGGCGTTCCCCCGAATAAACATTTAAAACAGGGCAACATTTATCTGGGAAGCCCCGCAAGACCCAAGGATAAAGCAATAGAACAAGAACTCGCCACAACACGAATTCCCATGATGCGAAAAAACTTAAAAGCGCTGACAGAAAAAGTCGCTCAGCTCACCGAGCGACTGGATGCCTCTGCAACAGTGGACGCGTAAACACATGACGACCCCTTTTATTCTTGTCGATGGCTCTTCATATTTTTATCGTGCGTTCCATGCACTACCGCCACTCACCAACACGAAAGGACAACCCACCGGAGCTATTTACGGTGTGTTGAACATGGTTAAACGCCTTATTAAAGATTATACACCAACCCAATTTGTGGTTGTTTTTGATGCCAAAGGCAAAACCTTTCGGGACGAATGGTACCCTGAATATAAAGCACACCGTCCACCAACACCCGCTGACTTAAGTAGTCAATTTGAACCCTTGGTTAACATGTTGCATGCAATGGGGATCCCAACCCTTATTATCGAAGGGGTTGAAGCAGACGACGTCATAGGCACGCTCGCAGAAGCTGCAACGCATGCCAAGCTCCCTGTTCTTATTTCTACTGGCGATAAAGACATGGCTCAATTGGTGAACGCTCACGTAACACTCATCAACACCATGAATAACCAAGTCCTGGATACAACAACCGTTTATGAAAAGTTTGGCGTTACCCCAGAACAAATCATTGATTATTTAACGCTCATCGGTGATACCTCAGATAACGTTCCTGGCGTCCCCAAATGCGGGCCTAAAACAGCCGTAAAATGGTTGGCGCAATATAAAACCTTAGACAACATTATCGAGCATGCCGATGCCATTGAAGGAAAAATTGGTGAATCATTTCGAGCGAGCCTTTCCTTTTTAGCATTATCCAAGCGATTGGTTACCATCAAAAAAGATGTAGATCTCCCTCGCACACTTAACGAGTTTGAGTTACAGCCACCCAATCGTAATACCTTACTTGCGCTTGCAAAAGAACTTGAATTTAAAACGTGGGTAAAGGAATTATCGACTGAAGAAGCGCCACTGCCATCAAAGGTTCATTTGGCTTATGACATTATTACAACTGATGCACAATTAACAACATGGATGTTGCGCATCAATCAAGCCTCACTTTTGTGTATTGATACAGAAACAACTGCGCTGGATACATTAACTGCCGAATTAGTCGGTATTGCGCTATGTGTTGATGAATCATCCTCGGCCTATATTCCGCTGACCCATACGGATGGAACACGACAATTATCCCGAACAGAAGTACTGAGTCGATTAAAACCTATTCTAGAACAACAAACTCCCGTTAAAGTTGGTCAAAATTTGAAATATGATTATAGTATTTTTAAAAATTATGACATCACTTTAAATGGCATGGACTATGACACCATGCTTGAGTCTTATCTTTTAAACAGCACATCAAACCGTCATGACATGGATACCTTGGCACGCACCTACTTGGGTCATGAAACCATTCGTTTTGAAGACGTTGTTGGCAAAGGCTCCAAAGCACTGCGCTTTGATCAAGTGCCCGTTGAAAAAGCTGCACCTTATGCGTCCGAAGACGCAGCCATTACATTTCGTTTACATCAAACACTTTACCCCAAGCTCAATGCGTCATTACAATCTGTTTTACGTGACATAGAAATGCCCTTGGTACCCATTTTGGCCGACATGGAGCGACAAGGCGTATTAATCGACGTTCAACAACTTGAGACACAAGGTATCCGGTTAAAAGCGCGACTCAAAGCACTCGAAGAAAAAGCCTATCAGCTGGCACAAAAACCGTTTAACCTGAACTCGCCCAAACAATTGCAGGCTATCCTTTATGATGATCTAAAACTGCCTGTTTTAGCAAAAACACCCAAAGGTCAACCATCGACGGCAGAGTCTACGCTACAAACGCTTGCTTTTGACTATGAGTTACCTGCCGTTCTTATAGAATATCGAGGATTAAGCAAGCTGGTTTCAACCTATATCGAAGCATTACCCAAACGCATTAATCCTAAAACAGGACGCGTTCATACCTCTTATAATCAAGCGGTAACCGCAACGGGACGACTCTCGTCAACTGATCCAAACCTTCAAAATATTCCTGTTAAAACTGACGAGGGTCGTTTAATTCGACGAGCCTTTATTGCACCACCTAATCATTGCTTACTCACTGCCGATTATTCTCAAATTGAATTACGTATCATGGCACATTTGTCCAATGATCCCAATTTACAACTTGCTTTTGCAAAAGGTTTAGATGTCCATCTTGCAACAGCAAGCGAAATTTTTGCAGTTGAACTCAACTTAGTCACCCCTGAACAACGACGTCGCGCAAAGGCCGTCAACTTTGGGTTAATTTATGGGATGTCTTCGTTTGGTCTTGCCAAACAACTGGGTGTTGAGCGTTCTGATGCGCAGCATTATATTGATCGTTATTTCGAGCGTTATCCTGGTGTGCTCGAGTATATGGAACGCACACGCGAGCAGGCGCATCGTTTAGGATATGTTGAAACAATTTTTGGACGAAGATTGTATTTGCCTGACATTAATGCGCGCAATAAAATGCTACAAAAAGCAGCTGAGCGTATGGCTATTAATGCCCCCATGCAAGGCACTGCTGCAGACATCATTAAAAAGGCAATGATTGCAATTGACCAGTCGCAAAAACAAGTACACAACTACCCAGCACGCATGATCATGCAAGTCCATGATGAGTTGGTTTTTGAAGTTGCGGAACAAGCCCTTACTGAAGTCCAAGAAGTGGTCAGAACTCATATGGAGTGCACGGTAAAACTTTCTGTTCCTTTACTGGTAACCATCGGAACTGGACAAAACTGGGATGAAGCGCACTAAGAAAAAGACCTCGACCGGCTTGACCCGAGATCGTCGTCGTCATCATCATCATCATCATCGTCATCGTTTTCCTCATTTGTCGATGGATTAGAACTGAATTTTGCAACAAGATAATCAACACAAGAGGACAGTGCGGCCAAACCATCTTGTATTATTTTTTTGCAATAAGAAAAGACCGATACAGACATCTTTCTTTCATCTATACTGATGGGTCTATATCCATAAGCATCACTGACGATATTAGTTATCGACTCTTTCTGTTCTTCACCAACATTTAATTGATCCATAAAATCGATAAGAATCACCATTGCACCATCGAGATCATTCGCTGCAAGTGCACTATCAATTGAGGCCTTGCATGTTTCGAATTGTTGAACTAATCGCTCGATATCGTCTAGATTTTTAGCACTTTTCCTAGAGCGTGCTTTTTGACAACACTTGAGGGTCTCATAACGCAGTGTTTCAAAGACACCCAATATTTTTTCTTGTTCTAAGCACTCCCTGTCCCCTATTTTCTGCTTTAATAACACATCCGGCATGATTTTTTTGAATGTTCTTAAATGATGGGCATGATGGGGATCAGCATCACTTGCAAAGGTAACCATTGCACCGTAACGTCCATGACGAACCCCTTTATCCGCGTAATGTTTAATATTGCTGCTGACAACATCATTCTGGACGCGATAATTGATAAAATAATCATAGATTGGATATTGTTCTCTGTTTTTCTCAACAGACGCATTTTGTAGATCAACCGGCGCAGCATTAAAGGTTCTCACCATTAAATCGCCATGCTTTTCCCCATGACGATACGCCTTTGCTCCAACATAACTGGCCAAGTTGCCACCTAAGGAATGTCCGGTGATAATAATTTTTCGACCCGGGTTCGCATGTCTTATATTTTCATAATACGTATAAGCAGCCTCACGATATGCTTTAGAAGCGAGCCCTCGTGCAGCAATATGCATATCGGCAACCAAATCATCTTTAGAACTAAACTTTGTTCCTTTAAAAGCAATAACAATGGGTGACGTTTCATCCACTGGTTTTAAGCACGCCACAGTAAGGGGCATACTACTCGTTCCACCCAATTTTTTTGGGGTAGTCATATGACCTATACGATACCCTTTGTCCCGAATGGTCAGTTCCGCATCAATCCACGATGCTTTGGCATCGGGATTTTTCGCGTTAAAAAGAAGTTTATCTCCTGCAGAAATGGCGTACGTGACTTGCGCCGCAGCCAACACAAGCTCAAGATCACAGATTGTTTTCTTAAGTTCGGTTTTTTCATCAACCACTGCGTTATGTAGACCATACTTTCTCATTAAATCAACGGATGGATAAGCACAGTGAGGATACACCGCTTGAATGGC
Source organism: Legionellaceae bacterium (assembly GCA_947504875.1). Lineage (GTDB taxonomy): Bacteria > Pseudomonadota > Gammaproteobacteria > Legionellales > Legionellaceae > CANNJI01. Next base: position 23,845 of record CANNJI010000020.1, on the reverse strand, counting down.
TTCTTTACTGTACGGTACATACTTATGCTGCTTAAGCATTTGCGCTTCAAAACATTCAGTTAATTTCTTTTTGCTGGCTTCAGATAACTGACGTAACGCATTAAAATCTAAAGTTTTCGATTCTTCTTGCGTGATATAATGTGCTTTAACCAGAGCAGCACTGAATTCCACGCTTGTTTTACAAAGACATAGAACACCCAACTGCTCATGAAGTTGTTTTCCATCATCTGCGGGGTCAATCGCATTCATTTGTTCAAGTATTCTTTCAAAAACATGTGCTGTCGGCATGCTCAGCTCCCAAGTTGCTCTGTAAATATAGCACAAATATATGCGCTGAGCGGGCAACATGTGTAAATATTGCTCTTCTTATAGTTCTGAAGAGTTGTTTTGATGACCGGCACTATAGAATAAAGTGAAAAATCACAAAAGAATCATCATTAAATATGAATACTGAAGTACTTGAAATAAGCTGAAATCATGCCTTTCATCTGCCATAGAGACTTTAAATATATTTTGATATGTTGAACGCTAAGCTTTTTCCCTTGCCGCATATCAGCCACAACTAAAATACTCATAAAAAAGGGCAGACAACACATAAAAATCAAAAACGCGCTAAACATTAACGTTAAGCATCTTCTCACATATCCACCGCCAATAGCGTCATAAACTTCCATTAAAAATGCTCGATGATTACGTTCTTCATATCCATGCCACAACCATAAATCATGAATTGCCGATGAATCTATCTCAAATATTTGCTGCTCAAATGCAACGTTTACACTTAAAACTGTAAGATGCTCAAAAGCCACCGACATTGCCAATTTTGATTTTTTACTGAAAATTTTATTAAGAATTTGAGAGCCTTTCTTTAAAAGATTTAAGATAAAATCAATAGGATAGTTATGTCGTTTTAGATCTTGATTAAATCGAGCATGTTGTAAAGAATGCGCACATTCTTCAGTGTAAAAATGCTGCAAGCGTTGTTTTAATCGAGGGTCCACAATCTCAGACTCATAAGATTTCAGTGACTTAACAATAAAACGCTCAAACTCAGGCACGAGTATAGAATATGTATTCATTAGATGTGTAGTCAACCATTCATTTTTATACCAAAATCTCTCTGTTTTAACCTCGGCCCAATCTATATTAACAAAATAATTAACTTTATTAATTCGTTGCATATAGACATGTTGATCTAACATACTTCCCCCCCTCGGGATAACAAGCAAGCAGTAAGGATCGTGCGCGAAATAACGTCCTATTCTTAAACGAGCTAAACTCGCTATGCTCAAACAGAACCTCGTTTAAGAATAGGACGTTATTTCGCGCACGATCTTTACCTTTGTAGTTATGTTATAGTAAAAATATAAACTAATAAATCACTTGTGAGCAAAAATGAATGTCTTACTGATTACTCATGGGAGTCGAGGAGATATTCATCCATTCATTGGGCTTGGCGTCGCGTTGAAAAAACAGGGCCAAAAGGTGACAGTGATAAGCATTGATCTTTATGAATCCCTTGTTTTAGCGGCCGGACTCCATTTTATATCCTGCGGTACAAACGAAGATTATTACACGGGCATTCATCATCCAGATGCATATTCTCTTAATCAAAAAAAAACATTTCAACTGATTGCTGATTACTTAATTTTCAGTACGATGCGTTCAGTCTATCAGATTGTGTGTGATTTTGACCCGAAAAAAACAATTCTGGTCGCATCTCACATGATGTATGGTGCACGACTTGCTCACGAAAAATTAAACTTTCCATTACTCACCGTTTGTTTACAACCCTTTACTTTATGGAGTGTCAAACAGCCCCCCATTGGCATAGATGGCGTTGCTTATCATTGGCTACCTTATGGTGTACGCCGCTGTATATTTTCAATGTTCGATCGTTTTCTATTAGATAAAACATTAGCTAAGCCATTGAATTTATTTCGTCAATCATTAGAACTTGCGCCAGTTCAACAGATTTATTCACGCTGGTCTTACTCTCCACAAAAGGTCATTGGTTTATTTCCTTCATGGTTTGCTACTCCTGCCAAAGACTGGCCCCCAAATACCGAATTAGCTAGTTTTATACAATACGATGAGGCGCCTAATGAAGCCTTGCCGCCTGATGCTTTGGCATTCTTAGCGGCCGGAGACAAACCAATCCTACTGACCTACGGAACTGCAGTAACACAAAGTGATGATTTTTTTATACACGGCCTTGAAGCTGCAAGAACACTTGGACTGCGCTGCATTATTTTAAGTGTGCATCAAGCCCATGTGCCTGTACTTCAAACCCATACTGAACTGTATATTTCTTATGTTCCACTTCAAAAAATATTACCTCATTGTGCTGTCATTCTTCATGCAGGAGGCATTGGCACGATTGCTCAGGCACTTGCTGCCGGCATTCCACAATTAATTGTCCCTTTTCTCAACGATCAACCCGATAATGCCTTTCGATTAGCCAAGCTCGGTGTGGCGCTCAATATTCCTTCCTATCAGTGGAATAAAGTGAAAGCCATTGCTGGAATTAGAAAATTATTGACCGATCCTAAAATAAAATTTAATTGTGAACAGTATGCAAAAAAGATCGACTTCGCACAAGCAGAAGAGAAAGTATGTGCACTCATCAAAAAAATGTTATCTGAACTCTCGACAAACCAGTGCCGGACAGCTGACCTGATGACCGATTAAGCACGCTAACCGGTTCATCAAGTCATCTGTCCAGCGCTATCTGTTTTTAAGTCGAGAATACCTTTCTATAAAGCATCAGCACAACACCCAAAATCAATAAATAAATTAAAACCCAGGGCGCTAGATGATGACGACTTGGTGCACTTGGGTCCCCGACAATCTCAAGATACGAGACCAAATCAGAGATAAGTTCCGATAATTCATGTGGATCAAGTTCCTGTCTTAACGATACAAAGGGATCAGGCATTGCAAGATGCGGCAACAGTGCATTATTAGAGCCAAAACGTTGGTGCTCATCAGGATAAAAAGACATTAAATAAACAGATAGCCATGACGCACCTCGTGTTTGAGCAATCAACGATAGATCAGGTGGTTTTTGACCAAACCAATGCTGAGCGTCTGTTGTTGATAACGCATTACTGGCAAAAGGCGCATCGGTAGGATCGTATTGTAAATATTTAAGGGTGTGACATCCTGCACAGTAATCCTTAAAAACAGCTTTACCTCGAGCCGTATCAGATACACATAACGTCCCATACAGACAAAACATTAACACCAACAAACCCCGCATCATAACGTGATCCGAGTCGGTACAACACGGTGCGATTCACATCGCGTGATCCAGGGCATCAGAAAAAAGTATGCGAAATAAAATACCATCGCAATGCGTGTGATCTGAATACGAAACACAGACACATCCAGCATCCCTAAAATACCCAAGGCACCAAAAGATAAAACAAACAAATACAAGGAAACTTTTGATGCCGCTCCCTTATATCGCATAGAGCGAACGGGGCTTTTATCAAGCCAGGGCATCAAAAAAAGCAGCATGATTGCACTACTCATGACTAAAATTCCAAACGCTTTATAAGGCACCGCACGTAATATTGCATAAAAAGGCGACATGTACCATAAAGGATGGATATGCTCTGGCGTTACGAAAGGATTAGCCGGCTCTAAATTCATTGGATCAAGAAAAAATCCACCCATGCTTGGGAAAAAGAACACAATCGACAAAAAAACCATCAAGAACCCAACGGCTCCAATTGCATCGGTCAAGGTATAATACGGATGAAAAGGAACGGTATCATTCAAATCAATATCAATTCCTTCTGGATTATTAGAACCAACGGTTCTTAATGCAACAAGATGAAGAACAACATAAACAATCAAGAACAAGGGAATAAAAATGACATGGTATGCAAAAAAGCGATGTAACGTCACATCAGATATTGCGTAATCCCCTCTAATCCACATCATCAAGCCATCACCAACATAAGGAATAGAGCCAAGGAGTGACGTGATGACTTCTGCACCCCAATAGGACAATTGCCCCCAAGGTAATAAATATCCAAAAAAAGCTTCCGCAATTAAAAGTAGGTAAAGAACCATCCCAAGCAACCAAACAAATTCTCGCGGCTTTTGGTAGGAGCCATACAATAATCCACGAAATATATGTAAATACATAACAACAAAAAATAAAGAAGCGCCTGTTGAGTGCAGGGTTCTTAGCAACCAACCGTAAGGCACATCACGCATAATAAATTGAATCGAATCAAATGCATCTTGTGTTGTTGGCGTATAAAAAAAAGTTAACCAGACTCCTGTTAATAATTGATTAAACAACACCAATAGAGCCAACGAACCAAATAGATAGTAAAAATTTAGATTTTTGGGCACATCATAATGCGTTGCGTACTTTTTCCACAGATGACGCCAAGACAGGCGTTCATCAAACCATGCGCCTAGCCGTTGTTTCATGCGGGTACTCCAATTTCAATCACCTGTTCGTCAATAAAATGATAAGGCGGTACTTCAAGATTAATCGGCGCAGGGACATCTTTATACACACGACCCGCCAAATCAAATACAGAGCCATGACACGGGCATAGAAACGCTTGTTTTGGAGGTGTGTAATGAGGAATACAACCAAGGTGCGTACAAATACCAATAACCACAAGATACTCTGGTTTTATGGAGCGATATTCATTTTGTGCATATCCTGGCTGCTGTGGTACCCGCGAGGCAGGATCACGCAACTCCGAAACATGGGTATTTAATTGATGTAACATTTCAGGCGTTCGCCGAAGAATCCAAACCGGTTTTCCACGCCAAATCACGGTCAATTGCTCACCAGGCGCTAACTGACTGACATCAACACGAACATTCCCCCCTTGAGCCAGGGCTTTTCTGCTGGGCGCCAAAGACGATACAAAAGGAACGGCCGCGCAAAGCACCCCCATGCCACCCAAAATACACGCCGATTTTTTCAAAAAATCTCTGCGTGTCTCATCGATAACTTTATCCGGATCTGGTTTATTTTTTTTATTCATGCAAAAAGTATATCCTTAAACAATATTCACATAAAGTACTATACTCAAGGATAAGACTTATTTAAAAAATACGTGCCATGCCAAAATTATTCAATCCATCAGGTCCTGAGCGCTTAATCCAATCGATGGTTAAACCCCTAGAATTTAGACCAAAGCCAGATACAAGTTCGCGACTTCTACGCATGTTAGAAAATATCCCTTTTTTCACAGGCCCTTTAAAAGTTATTAATGATACTGCCAATGCAGGGGCACAACTCATCCATAAAACAGGACATTCATCTCCTCAATTTCTAGAGCTCATCAAACCATTACCTGTCATTAGTCTTGCCTTTAACTCTCTTGATTTTGTCCGGATCCCAATGATTGTTCTTGCGGCTCTTTATCTCAAAGAACCAGTACCCTTTACACTCAATAACACCTCAAAATGGTTTTACTCTGCCACCTTTTTAAGCCTTGGCATCACAGCACTGCTTGTCCCCTTCACAGCCCCCATCATTGGTATCTTGTTAGCTGCAACGGCATTCACAATGAATGCTGTCCTTCTCAAATGGACTTGGAGTCAATATCAACACGACAAACATTTGCCCCAAAAAATCACCGAAGCAAAATACGCGCTGAACGACATTCAGCACCAGGCTCATGACCTGGGAAAAAAGCTCGAACTAAACCCCAATAGCACAAAAATTATCAAAAAAATTAATGCCTTAAAAATACAGTTTGATGCGAAAATAAATGTCATGCAAGATCTTACGAATCAACAAAATACACAAATAACTGCAGGAAAAATATTTGATAGAAGCATTTACACCACCATAGCATCAATGGCGGTGACAGGAAGTGTTGTTTCTCTACTTGCCTTACCATTTGCACCTTTTATTTTAATTGCGAGCGGCTTGGCAGGAGGCACCTATCTCTTATCAAGAACACTATTTAACCATTTGTTTTCAGAGACACCCCAAGCAAATGAAATAAACAAATCGTTTACCTGCTCAACAAAAAAAATGAACCTAAAAATGCCCCATAGTCCAACAGCACAATTTAAACCTGAGCCTGAACATAAAAAACAAGAGACCAGACCACCAAGAAATAAAATAGCTGATGAAGCCCCAGAAGTAAGCCACACGACCAGGCCACATCGCCGCTTTTAAACAAGGCTCCTGCCGCCATCAACCCTTAGGGTCTGCCCCGTAATAAACTGATTTTTAGCTAAAAAACAAACTGCATGAGCAATCCACTTGGGATCGCCATGTCGTTTAAGCGGCGTTTCATTGATGATCTGCACCTTGATGTCATCACTTAAGTGATTATCCTTTTCTGGCCAAAGAATTGCGCCTGGCGCCACGGCGTTGACGCGAACATCAGGCGCATAGTCTCGAGCAAAGGCCTCTGTCTGCATTTTCAATGCTGCTTTTGTTTGACAATACAGACTGTAAGCCTTAAGAGGCTTTTCCGCATGAATATCCGTGATATTAATAATTGAACCTTTATGAGCTTTCAATGCGTCGAATGCTTCTTCACTCAACCAAAATGGGGCTTTCACATTGAGCGTCATCAACTCATCCCACAGACCCTTATCAGCGGATGTTTTAATAAAAACAGAGGCATTGTTCACGAGCAAATCAAGTCGATGCTTCCATTGAACACAGGTTTTAATTAATCCCCTGGCCTCGTCTTCATTTCTGAGATCAGCCGTCAAAACACAAGCACTGAACGGACGCAGAGCATTCAATTCGTCTGCTAAAATACTCGCACAAGTCAATGATTGATGACAATGAATCACCACATCAAAACCTGCTTGATGCAAATGACGTACGATTTTTTCTCCAATCCGGCGTGCTGCACCCGTGACAAGTGCAACACCACCCGCTTGTTTATTCTCTTGATTCAAGGTATGGTCCTTATTTTTACAATATAATGTCTATTATGCTTGATTATCTTCGTCCACTCATTCAAAAAAATGGAACCATTCCTTTTGTTGAATTCATGCATCATGCACTCTATGCTCCCCATGTTGGTTATTATAATACAGACCGCATGCAACTGGGTATAACGGGAGATTTTGTTACCGCCCCTGAACTCACCCCTCTTTTTGGTGCAAGCCTTGCCAATCAATGTAAAGACGTCCTGTTGCATCAAGTGAATCCTGTCATATTAGAATTCGGTGCAGGCACAGGCCGCCTCTGTATTGACCTGCTCAAAAGATTAGAACACTTGAATTGCTTACCCATTGAATATCATATTTTAGAAGTCAGCCCATCACTTAAAGCAAAACAAAAAGCGCTGATCTTCACAGAAATACCCACATTGGCACCTCGCGTTAAATGGCTATCGGGTTGGCCCAAGGAACCCTTTATTGGCCTCATCCTTGCCAACGAAGTACTCGACGCCATGCCGGTTCATCGCTTTTTAAAAACAGAAACCGGAATTTATGAAAGCCGAATAGGCTTTAATGCAAACAATACACTGACAGAAACATTTGAGCCCAGCACCAACCAGCGGTTAAATTGTCATATTGATAAGGTATTGCCCCATATTTCCACACCTTATTGCTCTGAAGTCAACCTATTCATCGATGGATGGCTTAAACAATGTTATAACGCTCTTATTCAAGGTGCTGTGATACTCATTGATTACGGCTTTCCAGAACATGAATATTATCACCCAGATCGCCATATGGGCACGTTGATGTGTCATCATCACCAACAAACCCATGCTCAAATTTTAAAAAATCCTGGTCAAGAAGACATTACCGCACATGTGGACTTTACACACGTCGCCGAAGCAGGCCATGATGCTGGCTTTCATATTGCTGGGTATACAAACCAAGCCTCTTTTTTGATCGCCAATGATTTGTTAAACTTACTGGCAGAAATAACCGACGAGCGGTCTCTTCTAAAGGCACAACAAGCCGTCAAACTATTAACCCACCCAAGTGAAATGGGGGAGTTATTCAAAGTGATGATGCTAACCAAAAACATAGACATCCCCATACGGGGCTTTCAATACCACGACAAACGAGCGAGTTTATAATCATGGAAAAATACTTAACTACGGTTGAACTTCAAAAAGAATCCATGAAGTTTTCTGCAGGCCACACCACCATATTTTCCGCAACCGAGCGTGAGCCACTTCATGGTCATTGGTATGGTGTTTATTTAGCGCTGACCACATGGGTCGAAGAAAATGGCATGACCTTTGATTATCGCTACTATAAAGAACGTACTCACACGCTATGTCGGCATCTTAATCAAACATTCTTAATGCCCACCGCCTCGCCTTTTTTAACCATGACAGAAGACGATGAGTATTATTACTTTACGTTCAATCATAAAAAAATTCCTTTTTTGAAAGAAGATGTCACCTTGTTACCGCTGACAAATATCACGGTTGAAGAACTGTCGCGATGGTTTGTGAATGAACTTATTCGTGATAAGGATGAGTTGAACCGTCATCGTATTCAACGTATCGTGGTTAAAGTATTTTCAGCCCCTGGTCAATCGGCAAGTCACACATGGGATCGCAACCCACAAGGATAAACCGATTATGGACGAATCAGTCCTCCACGTGAGCATTCCTGGAACACTGCACGATTTCTTTGATTACCACGCCCCCGAACATTTAACGCCCCTCATTGGCGCTCGTGTTCGGGTTCCATTTCGCAATAAAGAATGCATTGGCATTATTGTTGGTGAAAAAACAACAAAAAATCCATCGTATAAACTTAAATCCATCTTGTCGATTATAGATGATATCCCGCTGATCCCGTCTGAATTGCTGACATTGTGCAACTGGGTCAGCGTGTATTACCACGCCCCCCTTGCTCAAGTGCTATCACTCGCCTTACCTAAAAAAATTAGGCTTGGAGAACACATCAAACTAAAACCGATGATATCAAGTAAAGACCTCGAAGAACCTGCCCTTCATCTTAATACTGAACAGACCAACGTCGTCAATGCCATCCGAAAAGACATTTCTGGCTATCATGCTTATTTATTACAAGGCGTCACAGGAAGTGGTAAAACGGAAGTCTATTTACATATCATTTCAACTCTTCTTGCGGCAAATAAACAAGTGCTCATGTTGGTTCCTGAAATTGGACTCACCCCACAATTGCTTGATCGCGTGAATAAACGATTTAATGTGCCCATGGCTGTGATTCACTCCAACATTACCGATGCAAAACGCGCTCAAACCTGGGCTCTTGCACAAAACAATACATTAAAACTCGTCATTGGAACACGCACGGCACTATTTACACCCATGCCAACCTTAGGGCTCATTATTGTTGATGAAGAGCATGATCCTTCTTTAAAACAAATGGAAGGTGTACGCTATTCTGCGCGGGACACCGCCTTAATGCGCGCATATCAATGCAATATTCCAATTATTTTAGGCTCAGCAACGCCCAGTTTAGAAAGTCTGCACAATGTTGCATTAAAAAAAATCACGCCAATGGTTCTGACCCACAAAGCACTTAATCAAACACCCTTGCATTATCAGCTCATTGATATTCGTAACCAACCCTTAGAACACGGCTTGAGTCGCGCGACAATAGGCATGATCAAGTCGCATCTGGAACAAAAGAATCAAGTCCTGGTTTTTATTAATCGTCGTGGATTTGCACCTGTGCTTTTATGCCATGCCTGTGGTTGGATTGCGGACTGTCCCGCGTGTGATAGCCATTTAACGTTACATCGCCAAAAAAACCAACTCAAATGCCATCACTGTGGGCTTATCACCCCAATTAAAGAAGTGTGTAACGGCTGTAAAAGTCAAGATTTAGTCCCTGTTGGCGCAGGGACTCAGCGGATCCATGCCTATTTAACAGAAATTTTCCCAGACATCAGTATCACCCGCATTGACCGTGACGAAGTTCGAAGTACAAAAACCCTGCATACGCGATTAGACGACATCACAAGTGGCAAAGCGCAACTGATTATTGGTACACAAATGCTTGCCAAAGGCCATCATTTTCCCAACTTAAGTTTAGTTGTAGTTCTTGATACCGATGCAGGATTTTATAATCATGATTTTCGCGCCCTAGAACGATTAGGGCAACTGATCACCCAGGTTGCTGGCCGTGCAGGTCGTGCAGAAACCCCAGGACAAGTCATCATTCAAACGCACATACCCCAACATCCGCTACTCAATCTATTGATTCAAGAAGGGTATGAATCGTTTAGTAAGACCTTACTCAGTCTACGAGAAAAAGCCGCGCTGCCCCCCTATACCCATCTGGCACTCATCCGTGCACATGGTAAAACAATGGACAACCTATTGTTTTTTTTAAATGGGATAAAGAAAGAAATGAAAGGTGCTCCTGTTGAGGTCTTAGGACCCGCGCCCTCTCCTCTTGCACGAAAAGCATTCGAATATCATATGCAACTACTCATCAAAGGCGAAACACGTAAATCGCTACATCAAGCCCTTCACACCCTAAAAAAATCCATCGCCATATCCAAAATCAATAAAGGCATAAAATTTGCATTGGATATTGATCCCATTGAGTTATCGTAACGCGATGCTCAACTTTCCACTGAACCTTACGAGCCATTGCTGTAAGAAGAATGAGTCAAATTAAATGCAATCGACTATAATCGCATATCACGGTTCTTTTAATTCGTGAACACCTGATGCATCAGCAATCAATACGCGATCAGCTGGGCGATGAGCAAACAAGCCATTTTCAAGCACACCGGGAATTAAATTGATAGCGTCTTCCATACGTTGCGGCTCAGATAAATCCAAATTAAATACATCTAAAACACAGTTGCCATTATCTGTCATAAACCCTTGCCGATAGACTGGATCGCCCCCAAGTTTTACCAATGCACGTGCCACAAAACTCCGTGCCAGTGGTAGAACCTCAACAGGCACAGGGGCTGCGCCCAAACGATTCACTTGCTTTGAAAAGTCCACAAGACAAATGAATTCGCGCGCCGCAGTTGCCAGTATTTTTTCACGCGTAAAAGCACCACCCGCACCTTTAATCATTTGACGGTGCCGTGTTACTTCATCCGCGCCATCAATATACAGCGCTAACGGCTCAGCAACAGATAGGTCAACAACCGAAATTCCTAGCGCACGTAGTCTATCCGCAGTTGCAACTGAGCTTGCAACGCAGGCATCAATGCGATGCTTTATGGGCTTTAACGCATCAATAAAATAATTCATGGTTGAACCGGTACCCACACCAATGATCATATTGTCTTCAATGTGATTCAATGCGGCTTGAGCCAGTTTTTCTTTAAACTCATTCATTATTATTCTAACTCCCATAAAAAAAGGCGATGAATCTTCATCGCCTTTAACATCACACGTTATCTTTTAACAAAAGCGATACTCAAGACCAAACATTACAGAGTTCAATGTTGGACTTTGCAAATTCAATGTTAAATTACCCACTCTTGTTGGATTAAAATGCATGCTCGGTGCTTCAACAGAAAATGTTGAGCCAAAAGCGTGCATCCAAGAGACCGTAGCCAATGTTGTTTCGGTTATGTGATATGCACCACCTAATTTAATTTCAGGCAAGACTTGAGGAAAATTGAGTCGCAGCGCGGTTGGACCATCCCACTGACTAACAAGTGTAGGACTTTGAGCCACGATTTGCGATAAATCTAATTTAGCATTAATCCTTAAATTCTCGAATAAGGCCCCTGCTTTGAAAAACAAATCATATTTAGGCTTCGTGTATACGATACCTGCCAATAGATCAAGACCATATTGATCCATATTAGATTGACTTGTATTTGACGTAGGCGTAACAGCAACACCCGTATTCACAATAAACTTTGGCTTTAATACCACTCGCCCATAATAAGCCCAACCCATTTCTGCGCTGGCTGAGAATTGCTCAGATACCTTGTCTAAAAGGCCAGCTGAAATTCGTCCGCCCCAACCCTGATTAGTTTTTTCGTTTGTAAACAAGCCTTCATTAACAACATTAATGTTATATCCATCAATTCCAGACCAAGTGTAAGCCGCTTCAGCACCCAAAAAAGGGGTAATGAATGGTTTTGAACTGGCAACAGCTCCCATGCCACCAGCATGGAGTGCTGTGGTTGTTAGAACAGACAACAAGAAACACTTACAACTACGCATTTTTTTCTCCATTTGAAAATAATACTCCTGTTAGACTAACAGTATCTCTAAAAAAAACGTATTCGTCTAGACTATTCTTGCGTTAAATGCGTTCGTCTTTCATGCATTGTTTCAATGCTATTAATAACCGATTGACGACAAATGGCTTGCATGATGGGGATCTCATGTAAAGGACGTCCTGTTTCAATCACGTGGGCTATCAGAAAACTATCCTCCCACGATTTTTCATTTTTTCGTTTTTTAGACTTCAACCATAAGGCAATCCACAAAAAATGAAACATCCAGTGCTCACGTCTGGTTTCCATTTCATATTTAAAAACATCGTCCATTGCCTCATCAAAACGGCACACTTTAACGCCATCAACAAAACTACAACAACGATTCACAAGTTTATCAATTTGAGCATTTTCTACATACCATGATTCAGTAAATCTTTTATTTTTCGGCCATTTTTGTGAACGTCTTAAAGAAAGAACTAATGTATCTGAGGTAAAAGGTGTAATTTCTATGGCCAATTGATTCATGAGTGTTGTGTGATCTAAAACTTCAGCTGCAAAATGCACGCCTAACTCTTCTTGAATTTCAAGTAAATGCAAATCTGGCATTAGATCGGCTTGAATCGTCATGGCTAAGAAATGATTGGTCATTGTTATCAAATAAGACAAATCAACATCCCTCAACATGACCGTATCATGAAAAACTTCATCGTAATAACGTATCACCTCAGCATTTCCCATGGTCGAGGTGAGCCAAGCATCTTTAACACCAACACCTTCTTTATACAATAAACCGCAGAGTCGATTGTCTCGCCCCCGTTTTATATGAATAAAAATACCTTGCGCCCCCCCACCATCAACCTCTGTGGCCTGTATCCTCAAAATACGTGCGGGGCTATCTTTTAAAAAAACAACTTCTTTTTTTCGTTGTGCTTTCACCCAGTAATTAATTTCATCCTGCAAATAAGGAGGGTACCAAGCCTTTATGGCCTGCAAGCGAGACAACGATGCGGAACTTAATACAACGCTGGGCAAAAGCCCCTCCAGTGCCTCAAAAACAACCTCTCGAACATCTGCTCGAGGATGCAGTAGCGCAAGCAAGCCAATATCTTGCCCCTCTTCCATGCTAAACAAATCCATCATTAAGTCCATGAAAAAATCGGCTGGCATGGCATAACTTTGTGCAAAAAAATTCTCGGCGATATCAAAAACAGACAAATCTGAGAGTTCATGAATCAAATCACGAATAGAATTTAAATGTGCAATGTCGTCTTCTGGTGCGGCTGTTTCATCCTCATGCACCAAGTCTAAATAGGCTTGTTTTAATTCAAATGATAACTCAGCATGAACATCATAAAATGCGTTCAGGATAGGAAGCCAAAATGATAAATCATGACCACTTGTTTCAAGTGCATTTGCCAGATTTAGCATCAAATGATCAAGTGTTTTTCCAGCGAGTTTATTACCATTTTCAACAGCTGATTGTAACTGCGAAACACAAACATCCAGAGCGAAAATACATGCAGAATAATAGGTTCGCTCATCATCCATCTCTTTTTCATCGAGCGAAGCAATAATCTTAACAAGCTCTACACCTAGCTCAGGCTCTTGGCTAAAATAGGCATAACAACGGGAAGAAGGATCTTCGCCATCATTAACCAAAATAACTAACTCCTCCAACCATCGTTTTACTTGGGCAATTGTTTCACTCATGCTTATCTTAATTCACCTTTCAATCGAGTCAATGCATCTTTCATGGCGGTGTTAAATGGCATGTCCGTTTTCTTCTTCTGCTCAGCTTGAACCTTAGGTGCAATAGGTGCTTTTGTTGGTTTGGGTTTTGACATCACGGGTTTTTTAATTTTTGGAGGAACAACTTCTTTTATGAGTGGCTCAGCCGCCTCCTCAAGCTTCATACTTAAACCAATACGACGACGTGCACTATCGACCTCAACAACCTTAACAAGAACGACATCACCCGCTTTTACAATGGCATGAGGATCACGAATAAATTTATGGGTCATTGAAGAAATATGAACCAGCCCATCCTGATGTACACCAACATCGACAAAGGCACCAAAATTAGTCACGTTACTCACAACGCCCTCTAAAATCATCCCTATTTTCAAATCAGTGATTTTTTCAATGCCTTCTTTAAATTGAACCGTTTTGAATAAGCCTCGAGGATCACGGCCTGGCTTTTCAAGTTCTCTCAATACATCCTGAACCGTGGGAAGGCCATACGCATCATCAACATAACGCAGGGGGTCGATCTGCTGCAATTTTTTATGATCGCCAATCAACGCATCCAGTGCGACATTTTCTTCTTTTAAAATACGCTCAACCAACGGATATGCCTCTGGATGAACCCCTGAGGCATCCAAAACATTACTCCCTTGCATAACGCGTAAAAAGCCAACAGCCTGTTGATACGTTTTTTCACCCATTCGCGCAACTTGCTTGAGTTGTTCGCGTGCAGTAAATAAGCCATGCTCATCCCGAAAAGCAACCAATTGTTTTGCTAATCCCTCATTTAACCCTGCAACGTGTGTTAACAAGGCAACGGAGGCTGTATTGACATCAACCCCAACAGCATTTACACAGTCCTCAACAACACCTTCCAGTGCTCTGGCTAGTCTTGGCTGATTAATATCATGTTGATATTGACCAACACCAATTGCATTCGGTTCAATCTTAACCAATTCAGCCAAAGGATCTTGTAACCGTCGGGCGATCGATACCGCTCCGCGCAACGTCACATCAAGATCAGGAAACTCTTCTGCTGCACGTGCTGAAGCAGAGTATACCGAAGCACCTGCCTCACTCACTAAAACAGACGTGAGAGACATATCCGGATACATTTTTATCAGATCAGCAACCAAACGTTCTGTTTCTCGTGACCCCGTGCCATTACCTATACTGATTAAGTTCACTGAATATTTGGCAGCAAGTTTTGCAAGTGTCGCAAGTGAATCTTGCCATTCATTTTGTGGGGCACAAGGAAAAATCGTTGCATATTCAAGTAATTTTCCCGTCACATCAACAACAACAGCTTTAACCCCTGTACGAATACCAGGATCGAGCCCTAACGTTACTTTTTGACCCGCAGGCGCGGCCAATAATAAATCACGCAAATTCCTCGTAAATACTCGAATAGCCTCATCATCGGCATGTTCGCGCAAACGGGTTAATAACTCTAATTCGAGCTTGCTGTTTAATTTAGTTTTCCACGTTTGAGATACGGTTTCCATCAGCCAAGCATCTGCAGGACGTGATTGATCAACAATACCAACATGCCGCGCAAGCGTTACCACACCATAATCAGGATCATTCGGTAAGACTAAACTGAGTTGAATAGCATGCTCCCTTCGTCCACGAAACAACGCAAGTGCGCGATGCGAAGGAATTTTTTTTATGGGCTCAGCGTATTCAAAATAATCAGCAAACTTATTGCCTGCGGGTTTTGCATTTTTTGCAATCGTTGATTTCAACACAGCATTTTGCCAAAAATAGGTGCGAAGCAACTGTAAAAAGTCTGGATCTTCTGCAAATTGCTCCATTAAAATATGTCGAGCGCCATCCAACGCTGCAGCAACATCTGCAATACCCTGTTCAAGATTAATAAAACTCACTGCATGAGTCGCAGGATCAAGCAGCGGATTATCTAAAAGACTTTGCGCTAAGGGTAAAAGCCCGGCTTCCTTAGCAATATGTGCTCGTGTTCGTCGTTTTGGTCGATAAGGCAAATATAAATCTTCTAAACGAGTTTTGGAGTCTGCTTCAAGAATATCCTGTTCAAGCTTTGGCGTTAAGTGTGAAAGATCACGGAGACTTTCCAATATAACCAAACGACGTGCATCCAATTCTCTTAAATAATATAACCGCTCTGTTAAAAGACGCAATTGTGTATCATCTAACCCACCGGTTGCTTCTTTGCGATACCTTGCAATAAAAGGAACTGTTGCACCGTCATCCAACAATTGGATTGTCGCATTAACTTGCGACACATGCACACGCAACTCCCGAGCAACACGGGTTGCGAGCGCCAACATTTCTTGCGCCATCTTGATCCTCTATTAAAGCTTAAAAAAAACATAACCCCTCGCTACGCTCGGAATGTCGTGCGAACAGTTAAAATAAAACACCGCCATTATAGAATGGCGGCAAAATTTTGTCATCTACAGTATTATTCAACCGTCACTGATTTTGCCAAATTGCGTGGTTGATCAACATCGGTTCCCTTTGCAACAGCAACATGATACGCAAGTAATTGCAATGGAATGGTATAAATAATTGGCGAAATCCAGGCGCCACAGGACGGCACTGAAATAAAACGAGCACCATTTTCTGGCCAGTTTGCTGTTTCATCAACAAACACAACCATTTGGCCTCCTCTTGCGCTCACTTCATGTAAATTAGATTTCAATTTATCCAAGAGCTCATCACTTGGGGCAATTGCAACTACCGGCATATTGTCATCCACCAAGGCCAAAGGCCCATGTTTTAACTCACCTGCAGGGTAAGCCTCTGCATGAATATAAGAAATCTCTTTTAACTTTAACGCCCCTTCAAGCGCAACAGGATAATGCACGCCTCGACCTAAAAAAAGCGCATTAGATTTGCTAACAAACGAGCTTGCCAATGATTCAATTGACGGGTTAATCTTCAAGACCCGCTCACAATACATGGGTAATTGTTGTAATTGCTTTAATACAACCTCTGCACGCTCATCACGACACAATGCAGCTGCCAGCATCAATAAAACCGTGAGCTGCGTGGTAAATGCCTTCGTTGATGCAACGCCAATCTCAACCCCTGCTCGTGTTAAACAAACACAGTCAGCAGTGCGAACCAATGTGCTTGAGGCAACATTACAAATGGCAAGACTTGCTAAATAATTCATTGATTTTGCTTTGTTAAGTGCCGCCAACGTATCCGCTGTTTCTCCAGATTGAGAAATAGCAATAAATAATGTCCCCGGTTGAACAACCACATCTCGATACCGATACTCACTTGCAATCTCAACTTGAGTTGATATATGAGCCAAGGACTCAAGCCAATATTTAGCCACAAGACCCGCGTGATAACTTGTCCCACACGCAATAATTTGAATATGTTTTATTTCTTCGAAAATTGATAAGGCACGCTCACCAAAGCTTGCTCTTAAAATATCAAGACTTGCAACACGACCTTCCAGTGTTTCTGCAAGGACCTTGCTTTGCTCAACAATTTCTTTGAGCATAAAATGTCGATATGCCCCTTTGCTAACAGCATAAAAATCATCGGTCAGGGCGTGTGTCTCTCTTACAACAGACTTATTATTCGCATCAAACAACTCAACTTTTTCAGCGGTTAATCGTGCAGAGTCGCCTTCTTCAAGATAAATTATGGATTGCGCAAAAGAACGAAGCGCCAACGCATCAGATGCAATAAACTGCTCTGCCACACCCAAACCAACAACCAATGGACTGCCTTTGCGTAATGCAACCAACTCATGTGGATGCTGTTGATGAATAACACCCAATGAAAAAGCCCCTTCCATTTGCGCGGCGGTCACTTGAACAGCCGTTAGAAGAGATTTATGATGCTGATAATGATAATGAATTAAATGTGCAGCAACTTCTGTGTCTGTTTCAGAGGTAAACTCATACCCCATCTCACGCAAATAATGGCGAAGCTCATCATGATTTTCAATGATTCCGTTATGCACTACCGCCACTTGACCATGCGACAGATGAGGATGCGCATTTTTTTCGCAAGGTTTGCCATGAGTTGCCCAGCGCGTATGCGCAATACCTGTTTGTCCTGAGAGTGCGGTTTCTAACAATGCATCCGCCAGTACTTGTACTTTTCCCTCAATACGCAATCGCTTTAAACGCCCCTCACGGTCAATAACTGCGATACCCGCTGAATCATACCCTCGATATTCAAGTCGTCTTAACCCTTCCAGCAACACATGACTGATATCACGTTTTGATGCAGCACCCACTATCCCGCACATCGCCCTCTCCTTTTAAATAGATCGTTTTATGATCCGCGAACGTGAACGTTCCCAATCGCGATCTTTTGTGGTTTCTCGTTTATCATAAGCTTTTTTACCCTTAGCAAGCGCTATTTTAGCTTTAATCTTATTGCCTTTCCAATACAACGCTAAAGGAACCAAAGTATAACCCTGGCGCTCGACATGACCAACCAGCTTTGCGAGCTCACGCTTATTCAATAACAACTTACGTGTCCTCGTAGGGTCCGGATGAATATGAGTCGATGCTGTTGGTAGCGCTTGAATTTGTGAGCCCAACAAAAAAGCTTCTCTATTTTTGATAATGACATGCGCATCCGATAAATTTACACGCCCTGCCCGCAAGCTTTTAACTTCCCATCCTTCAAGCACAAGCCCAGCTTCATATTCATCTTCAATCATATAATCAAAGCGTGCTTTTCTATTCAGCGCAATTGTGTTGCTTTCTTGAGCCTTACTCACGATAACCCATCCACCAATTAAATATGCATAAGGATAACATGATTTTTACTTGACGGTTTAGAACATCCTCATCACAATAAAACATTGTCGATAAAAAAAGGACTTTTGATGGATCAATCAGCGCACAACCGTAAAATTTTTGTTCTTGACACTAACATTATGATGCACGATCCAACAGCCATCTATCGATTTGAAGAACATGATATTTATTTACCCATGGTCGTCTTAGAGGAGCTTGACCATCATAAAGTTGGAATTTCTGAAGTTGCTCGCAACGTTCGACAAACCAATCGTATGCTGGTTGAGCTCATGGCCAACACAACTCACAAGCAACTGGCCGAAGGATTACCCATTCCTGGGTATCTCAGTGCACACCATGCCAAAAGCAGCGGACGATTATTTTTTCAAACCGACGATTTTGAAAATGCTTTACCAGCGTCACTGCCTGGACATAACGTTGACAATACAATTCTCTCAACCGCATTAGCACTTCAGAAAAAACTGCCCTCACAACAAGTTGTTATTGTCTCCAAGGATATTAATCTTCGAATTAAAGCGGGCATTGTTGGGATCCCTGCAGAAGATTATTATAATGATCAAGTCTTAGATGACGTCAATCTTCTCCATTCAGGGCAGCACATTCTAGATAATCAGTTCTGGGATACTCATGCTAAAGACATGGACTCATGGAAAGAAGAGGGACATACATTTTATCGAATTCAAGGCCCCCTCGTTAAGCACTGGAACCCTAATGATTGTATTGCGACAGAAGATGGCTTATTTCAAGGCATTGTAAAACGTATTGAAGCAGAACACGCTATTGTTCAAACAGCACGTGATTATACACAGAGCAAACATGCCGTGTGGGGAATTACCGCTCGCAATCGCGAACAAAATTTTACCCTTAATCTCTTGCTTGACCCTGATGTTGATTTTGTAACCCTACAGGGTACCGCTGGAACAGGTAAAACGTTGCTCACCATTGCCGCAGGATTAACCCAAGTGCTGGATCAAAATCGCTACACAGAAATCATCATGACACGCGTGACTATTCCTGTTGGTGAAGACATTGGTTTTTTACCTGGCACTGAAGAAGAAAAAATGACCCCCTGGATGGGCGCATTAATGGATAATCTTGAAGTTTTACATGGAGAACAAACGGGAGGCTCCTTTGGTCGAGAAGCAACGCAGGAGTTGTTGCATAATAAAATTAAAATTCGCTCATTAAATTTTATGCGTGGTCGTACGTTTCTTAACCGCTTTATCATTATTGATGAAGCACAGAACCTCACCTCCAAACAAATCAAAACATTAGTGACCCGCGCAGGCCCTGGCACAAAAATTATTTGCCTTGGTGATATCAAGCAAATTGATACGCCTTACTTGAGCGAAACCACGTCAGGACTTACGTTTGCGGTCGATCGATTTAAACATTGGGAGCACAGCGCGCACATGACATTAACCCGTGGCGAGCGATCAAGGCTTGCTTATTATGCCGCTGAGCATTTATAGTACGACATTTTAAATGAAGGGCCACTATGTCTATATTAGCAATTACATACGATGACGTGCTACTTGTGCCGTCTTATAATCATCACGAGTCACGACGCGTAGTTGACATCAGCTCAACTGACCGTCTGGATAAACTCACCCTTCAACTGCCGGTCATGAGCGCGAACATGGATACTGTCACCGAGCATGGCATGGCAAATTTCATGCACAGCAAAGGCGGCATTGGTGTGTTGCACCGATTTATGTCCATCGAAAGAAATATTAAGGAATTCAAAGCCTGTGAGGGGCAAGTTTTTGTTTCTGTCGGCTGTTCAACTGCAGATCTTGAGCGTGCAGAAGCGTTGCGTGATGCTGGCGCATTGTTTTTCTGTGTTGATGTTGCGCATGCCCATGCGAAATATGTGGGTAAAACGCTTAAAAATCTACGTAAACTATTAGGTACACGCTGCATCATGGCTGGGAACGTTGCAACCTATGCAGGCGCAGATTACCTTGCCTCCTGTGGCGCAGACATTATCAAAGCAGGCATAGGTGGTGGTTCTGTTTGCAGTACACGTATTAAAACAGGCTTTGGTGTACCGATGCTTACCTGTATTCAAGATTGCGCACGCTCTGATCGCTCAATTGTTGCGGACGGTGGCCTTCGAACATCTGGCGATATCGTCAAAGCGTTGGCTTTTGGTGCAGATTTTGTGATGATAGGCGGCATGCTCGCAGGCACTGGCCCAACACCTGGTAAAATCATCACCAACGACAAGGGGCAACAGGTTAAACAATACCGCGGAATGGCGTCTCGTGAAGCACAAGAGGAATTTTTAGGCCAAATGTATGAATGGAAAACTGCTGAAGGCGTTTCCGCAGAAGTACCCTGCCGCGATACGGAAGAAGCCATTATTGCGGATATTATTGGCGGATTACGCTCAGGTCTTACCTATGCAGGCGCCGATACCATCAGCGAGCTCCAACGCAAACTTAACTATATCCAAATTACAGCGGCCGGGCGGCATGAAAGCCTGCCTCATAAATTAATGGAGAACTAATCTCAGGCTTATAGTCCCAGACAGATGACTTGATGAACAGTTAAGCGCGCTTTGTTTGAGCGCAGCGAGTTTAGCGCGCTTAATCTGTCATCAAGTCATCTGTCTGGGACTATCAATAGATTAAAACACTGACCCCATACATTGCCCCTGAAAGGTTTTTTAAGTACACTTGAAAAATAAGTCTATTTTTTTGGAGTATACTTAAATTGGATTCTTTTCTGCAAGAAACATTTGAGCGGCTGCTCAACAATACCGATTTATCATTTAAACGTTATTTATATCATCAGTTTAAGCCTGGTCGACTAACCGGCCTCATTGGAGCAAGGGGTGTTGGAAAAACCACGTTAATGCTTCAATACATTAAAGAAGTGCTCGCGCGCGACCAACGGGTATTTTATTTTTCAGCAGACTCAATTTATTTCCAGCAAAGTACTTTACTCGGATTTATTAATGATCTCTACCGTTTAGAAGGGTATCGTATTTTTTTTATTGATGAAATCCATCACTATGCAAATTGGAATCAAGAGTTAAAGAATATCTATGATGCGTTTCCCGATATCCAAGTGATATATTCCGGCAGTTCGACGCTTGAATTGGTGAAAGGCAGCCATGATCTGTCACGACGAGCAACGCTCTATCATCTCCATGGGATGTCTTTCAGAGAATATTTGAACTTTAGTGAACAATGTAATGAGACACCCATCTCGTTTGATGAATTACTGGAAAATCCCAAACAATTTAATCGACTAGGACAGATAGATACTATCTTGGGGCACTTTAAACAATATTTGGCTACAGGGTATTACCCTTTTATTTTTGAAGATCCCCATACTTATTACGAACGTGTCGTGCGTATTATTGATAAAATCATTTTTGAAGACATTCCTAATTCTTTTGATTTAAAAACCCACAACCTTCATGTCTTTAAGAAAATTTTAAGTTTTTTGGCCACGATTCCACCTGGCGAAGTCAATACACACAACATTGCAAAAAACATGAATGTGTCCGATCAAACCATTACAAACTATCTAACCATTTTACAAAGTGTGGGCCTCATTGAAATGATTTACCCGATTGAAGGCGGTAATCAATATTTACGAAAACCTCAAAAAATATTTTTGCATAACACAACATTACTTTACACGTTACAACAGTTTGTCGGCGAACCCCTGTCTCAAGGAACATTACGCGAACTCTATTTTATTCAGACATTACGTGATGCCAATCAGCCAGTTTATTACTCACAACAAGCTGATTACCGAACAAAAAATGTTATTTTTGAGGTGGGCGGAAAAAATAAACCAGCAAAACAAATTGCCAATGCAACAACCCCTGCTTTTCTGGTGAAAGATGATATTTTGGTAGCCAGCCAGCATGTGATTCCATTATTGTATTTTGGATTCACGTATTGAATAAGTCAGTCTTGGGTCCGACCGAAACATCGGTCACACTTTTTATTTTAAGGAGAGGGACCTTTTTTTGCCCTCGAAGTATCATCTAACGATTCGTTTTCCTGTGATTTCTCTTGCTCAGGAGCACCCTCGACGGGGGGTGTTGAGGATTGAAGCCATTTCCACATGGCCTGTAGCCCTATTTCTTCATCATCTTGAGAAATTGAATCGACCGCAGCCATGGCTTGTTCGTAAGGGGTTCCGCCCGCTGCCCCAGAATCCCCACCCCCTTTAGCTCTTTTTTTCGCCGAATCCATGCCGGTGCCATCATCAACCTCAGGTTTTTTTTCTGGCTCTTTTGGCTTGTTACCTTTTTTAATATCCTTTGGTTCAATTTTTTCAGTTGACATAACATACTCCAAGCTAAATAAGTATTAATCGAATAACGCTGACCCTAGTTAAAGTATAGACCACTCAAACATAACCGAAAGATACCTTCCGACTATTACATCTATCCCATCCCAGGCCCCTGGTTGCTCTTCTCCTCATCCGCATCATTCTCTGGCGTTGGTTTGGGTGTGGGTGCTGAGGATTTCTCTGGTTCAGCAGCGTAATTTCCAACGGCAGAAGAATGTGCGCTTTCCTCAGCTGGGTTTTTTGTATTTGTATCTGACATTTCAGGCGTATCGTCTTTCTCATCACTCGCGCTCGCGACAATTTCAGCACTTTGTTCCGCAGCTGTTCCTCCACTTTGGGCACTATCTCCATCGGGCTTTTCCCCGCCATCTCCCGTCATCCCCTCCATTTTCTCAGACATTTGATCAACTTGTTGGCCAACAACCTCCTCAATGACTGGTTCTAGCGCTGTACCAAGCCCACCCGTTTCTGCATCAATCGCAGCCACAGCCGCTTTTGTTCCGGCCTCTTTCACCGCATCTTTCGCTGCATCTTTCCCTGCCTCTTTCCCTTCTGAATCATCACCACCACCTCCACCACCTGCACCAGGAGGTCCGCCACCACCTCCACCCGCAAAGGCGTCACCGATCATTTTTTCAGCATTAATATCCGATTTTTCATTGAGTAAATCTGCCATTTGAGCAGCCGCATCGCCCCCATGCGCTGCATCACCAGACGTTGACTGTGCTTCTCCCTTTTTGCTCTCTTCATCGTCCTCTTCTTCACTTTTTTTGGAAGGTTTCGGCGTTGCACCCTTAAGCGCATCACCCATCATTTGATCAGAATCAGTGCCGCTTTTCGCTGCATCACCAGACGTTGACTGTGCTTCTCCCTTTTTGCT
>CANNJI010000019.1 GCA_947504875.1 Legionellaceae bacterium | reverse complement strand
TTTCTTCCAATTTACCACCGCACTACCTGAATGGCTTATCCACAAGTCCACAGGTCAGGAGAGCCTCAGTTGACTCGGATAGGCCTGTGGACCCTGTGGGTAAGGCATGACGCATTGAAGGTATGACTTAATTCGGTTTTTTATGACCATAAAATACGTCAGCCGGGGTTGAATACGCAAATGACTGATGTAGTCGCCCATTATTATAGTAATCAAAATACTCTGTGAGTGCCTGCTCAACTTCTTCTATGGTCTCAAAATCATACCGATAGATCTTTTCTTGTTTCACGCTGCGCCATAAGCGCTCGATGAAAATATTATCCAAATAGCGACCTCGGCCATCCATGCTGATAGATATTCCATGAGCTGTTAATGTGCTGATCCAATCTTTACTGGTAAATTGTGATCCTTGATCGGTATTAAAAATCTCGCAACGCCCCAGTAGCAACGCATTTCTAAGGGCCTCAACACAAAATTCAGCTTCCATATTGGGTGACACAGCCCAGTGAATGACGTAACGGCTATACCAATCCATAATGGCAATCAAATAAACATGACGTCCCTTCATGCGGATATAGGTGAGATCTGCTGCCCAAACCTGATTAGGCCTTGTAATATCTATTTCTCTCAACAAGTATGGAAACACCTCATGCTCTTTATTGGGAACGCTTGTATTTGGCTTTGGGTATATCGTTGCTAGCCCCATCTTTTCCATCAGTTTTTTTACCCGACGCTTTCCTACAGGATAACCAACCTCCTTAGATAACCATTTCGCGCGCTTAATTTTACCTTCGCATGGATATTGTAAGTAATGCTCGTCAAGCAATGCCATCAACCGCTCGTCTTCTTCAGAAAATGGCGGAGCTCTGTAATAATAGCTCGAAACCGACAACCCTAACAGCATACATTGTTCACGTATACTGATGTTAGCTGTCGTTTCAATCATGGCGCGTTTTTCTTCTAGGCTAACTTTCATGCTTTTTTTTTAGCCACGACAGTTGTGCTTGAAGGCGGCCGATTTCTTGATATAAATCGTCAACAAGCTGTTTCTGTGTCTTTTTATCCTTTTCATGAGCTCCTGAAAAAACATCATCAATCGCTTTCAAGGCGGTTTGTTTCCATGCTTTAATCTGTGTTGCATGCACACCGTATTCGCTGGTGATTTGAGCCTGAGTCAGTTTGCCTTCAACCGCCGCAATAGCAATTTTTGATTTTTTTGATGCTGTAAAATAGCTGCGTGTCTTTGTCATTCTATTCTCCTCGTTATATTAAGAAGAATAGCTCTTAAAAAAACCTTTTTTCCGTCCAAAAATACGCGCCTATATCATATTGATCATCGTTATACGTCTAAACAAGCGCTGGATAGAAATAAATGGGGTAGACTATTTTTATCCAGCACGTATATGAATCCTCCTGAATACAAAGTGAATGTTGATCTGGTCAAGTCCGACCAAGTCCATGCTTATATGCTTGGGAAAAATATATATCAATTTTTAACCTGTTGTAGCCCAAGGTATTTAGAACAACATATTGATGGAAAATCCTACTGCATGGACAATTCTATTTTTAAAACAACATACGGTGAAAAATTGAGCCAACTCATTAGAGGTCTTATCAAAAAAAATCCAACAAAAAGGATAGATATAGAACAAATATTATCTCAGTTTAGAGTAATCAAGAAAGAGCTCTTGAATGATCAAATATTAACTTTTAAAAATACGTTATACCGCATTGAAAATAATAATATGTCAGACCCCTTGCTCATCGAATACATTCAACACTTTAAGAATCAGACATTTGTTAAGGAAAATCTTGAAGCGTTAATAAAACTGAATGAATATTTAACCAACATTCAACGGATTTCAGATATGATCAGCAAATTAATCATTCGGTTAAACGACCATGGTGAGCATAAAAAGGCAACCACATTAGAAAATTATTTTTATAAAATCCCACCAGAAGAACGTCTATCGATTTTTTCGAGCCAAAGGGAAGAAGCAAAACAATTCAGAGCATCTCTTGCGGAACACCGTTACTTTTTTAGACAACCCATTACCTATAAAGACCCTGAAAAAACAATCATTGATGAATACTGGGCATCTCACAGTTTTGTACTATTTAAAAAGGCAGTAACAAAACTTAATGTAGCTCAAAACAATGATCACTGCTTTGACAAATAAAAATACGCCCTTATGTTCCGTAGCTTTGCCACGGAACATAAGTTTAGACTACGATTTACGAAAAGATAACGCCATAAAAACATAAGCCCAACCATTAAACATAAGCTCGATGCAAATAAACAATCCAATAAACCAAAGCGAACTCAGTGGCCATTGCATAAGAATTAAAATCCCTAACATGAGAGAAATCACACCTGCCAACGCTGTCCATCCCCAAGCCTTTCCATGACGCAATATAAAGGCCATGATAAGACGCGTAACACCGATAACAATCAGTATCAAAGCAATCAATGCAGTCATGATGGTGGAGGCAAGCATAGGATCGTGAATAACAAGTCTACCTGCAACAATATACAAAAATGCAACACATGCGTGCAAGAAAGCGCCTTTCCATTCTCGAGATTTAAAAACATCAATCAACTGAACAAAGCCCGCAACAATAAACAAAACACCTAAAAATAAAATACTGGCAAGCGTAACGCCCAGTACCATATTAAGCCCTACACATCCCAATAATATAAATAATACACCTAACCCAAATAAGAAACCCCAGTCACGACGGTACTGAACAGCTATATTTTTTGTTGCACCAGACTTTTTAACCATGATACTAACCTCCTTATTATCGTTAAATATCCTATTAAAATGCCCCTTACACAGCTTCAACTGGTTTAAACCGTTCACCATATTGTGTTTCAAGTTGTCCAAACAACAGATTCAATTTATCACGTCCCAGTTCATTTGCATAATGCATTGGCCCACCTCTAAATGGTGCAAACCCTGTTCCAAAAATCATTCCCGCATCTAATAAATCAGCATCAGCAACAACCCCTTCTTGTAAGCAGAGTGTAGATTCGTTCACCATCCGAAGAATCAACCGCCTTGATATTTCTTCTGCATGTTTATGATCTGAAACTTTTTGTTTAATCGGCTTACCATTTTTATAACGATAAAACCCCTCTCCTGTTTTACGCCCTAACTTGCCCGCCAATACTTTATCATGCAAGCGCTTAGGAACTACCACACCAAAATGCCCCATCAAGTTTTCAGCAACAGCCAAACAAACATCCATTCCAACTGTATCAGCAAGCTCAACAGGGCCCATCATCATACCGAATGCTTTAGCCGCGGCATCGATCACTTCTGGTCGATAACCATCATCCATTAATTGAATACATTCCATCAAATAAGGCATTAACACCCGGTTAACCAAAAATCCAGGACTTGATTTAACAGGAAGGGGTAATCGACTGATTTGTCCTACGAAAGCACACGCATCTTCTGCAATTGATACTTCAGTCTGTTCACCAGAAACAACTTCAACCAACTCCATTTTAGAGACTGGATTGAAAAAATGAATACCAACCAAACGACTTGGATTAATCATTACTTGGCTAATGTTATCTAATGGAATACTAGAGGTGTTTGTCGCAAGAATAGCACTCGGTTTTGCTTCTAGTTCAATCTGCTTAAAGATGGACTGTTTTACTTCAAGATTTTCGAATACAGCCTCAATGATAACATCTGCACTGCGCACCCCAAGACCTGATGGATCAGCGATGAGACGATCCATCGCCGCTTGAATCAATCGTGGAATTTTTAATTTCTTTTTAAATAACGTATAGGCGCGCCCGATCGCTGGAGCGATCTGCTCATATGACTTATCCTGTAAAGTAACACGTAATCCTCGCAGTGCGCACCATGCAGCAATATCACCGCCCATCACACCCGCCCCGATCACATGAACGTGTTTGGCATGAAAAGATGACGCTTTAGCAAAACCCTTTAACCGCTCACGTAATAAAAATACGCGAATGAGATTTCGAGCTGTTTCATTTTCAGCAAACAATTGTTGGATTGAGTCCACTTCCTTTAAATAAGCTCTATCGTCAAATTCATTTTCTTTTTCCCACAAATCAATCACGCCAAATGGTGCCGGATAATGTTCGCGAGATAAACGTTTAGAAACCTCATGCCGTAGTAATTTTGCAATTAAGCGACGTGATAAACTCTGATTTGTTAACGACTGTAGTATGCTAGGCTTGTGTTTAGGCGGTTTATTCATAATCATATAGATTGCTGCACGTTTTAACTGACGTACTGGAACAACATCATCCACAACACCCAACTTTTTAGCCCGACTTGCCTTCAGTGCTGCACCCGTTAAAATCATTTGTGATAAGGCATGAAATCCACCGATAAGTTTAGGCAAGCGAACCGTTCCGCCCCATCCTGGATGAAAACCTAATAAAATTTCTGGCAATCCAAGGCGGGTATCTTCTTCATCACTAGCAATCCGATAATTACAAGCAAGGGCTAACTCTAATCCCCCACCC
This sequence comes from Legionellaceae bacterium, assembly GCA_947504875.1. Taxonomy (GTDB): domain Bacteria; phylum Pseudomonadota; class Gammaproteobacteria; order Legionellales; family Legionellaceae; genus CANNJI01. The sequence goes on along the minus strand of CANNJI010000019.1, from coordinate 32,594 downwards.
ATACAAAAACCATTAATCATAGCAACCGTAGGAATGGTTAAACTTTCTAGTCGAGAGAAAACCGTTTGACCTTTTCTTAAAAAATCGGTGGCTTGCGTAGGCTCGTCAAAAGCAGAAAAAGCATGCACATCAGCACCTGCAATAAAGCCCTTTTTTTTAGCAGAATAGATAACCAAACCCTTGGCTTGATTTATTTTAGCGATATCATGTAAAAAACTATTGAGCTCATCCAGCACGTCGTCGTTGATTGTATTGACACTTTCGCCAGCGCGATCAAATCCCAACCAAATAATTTTGTTATTGTCTGTTTCTATTATCCAATGTTTATAATTATGCATGATCAACAACCTCAGTCACTCGCTCTAAAAGCATCGCACCACCCTGGCCTCCACCAATACAAATGGTCGCCATTCCTCGGGTGCCTCCCTGTCGTTTCAACTCTTCCAACACATGTAAAACAATGCGTGCACCACTTGCTCCAATCGGATGTCCCAATGCTATTGCACCGCCAGATTGATTAAGTCGCTCACGTGGGGGTGAACCCATTGCAGATTTCAAACCGAGTTCAGTTTGACAATAAGCGTCATCGTCCCATGCCGCTAAACACCCAAGCACTTGCGCTGCAAATGCCTCATTTATTTCCCAACAATCTATTGTATTGGGTGTTAAACCATGCCTTTGCATGAGGGGCGTTGCCGCATGAACTGGCCCTAACCCCATCTGGGAAGGATCAAGTGCCGCCCATTGTGAATCGACCAATCGCCCCATAACTGTAAGGCCATATTTTTTTACAGCATCTGCACTGGCTAAGATTAGAAGACAAGCACCATCTGTAATTTGAGAGCTATTCCCAGCAGTAACCATGCCATATTTTTTATCGAAAAATGGTTTTAATTTGCCTAACTTTTCAACGGTTGAATCTAAACGAAATCCATCGTCATGAAGATAAACTGCCCCCTTTTTATCAATGATAGGCGTTACTTCTGATAAATGACCTGCAGCAATTGAACGAGAAACTTTTAAATGACTTTCCTCTGCAAACTTATCCATGGCCTCCCTGGAAATATTGAAACGGTAAGCAATTTTTTCCGCTGTTTGTCCCATATTTAGCCCAACAATCGGATCGGTTAAGCCACGCAACAAAGCAATAATGGGTGCTAGAAAAGAAGGTCGTAATTGAGTCACTAAACTTAGGCGTTGTTTCAGACTTTTTGAAAGGAACCATCGTCCAAGCCATGCTGCCATTTTTTCATTAAAAAGCAACGGCGCACGACTCATGGCATCCGTTCCACCAGCTAAAATCAAATCACTACGGCCACTTGCAATATTCATCGCCGCATTATCAATTGCCTGCATACCTGATGCACAATTACGCATCACGGTAAAAGCTGGTACTTGATGACCACATCCCAAGCGTAATGCGACAACTCTTGCAATATTTGCTTCATCTGGTCCTGGCATAGCTGATCCAAGAATCACTTCATCAAGATCTGTTGGCAGAAAAGGTTGGCGCATAAGCAATGGAATACCGGCAGCAACAGCCAAATCAGACCCACTAAATGGGCCAATTCCCTTGGCTTTTAAAAAAGGGGTACGACTTCCGTCGATAATATAAACAGCTTTACCTGATAGAATTGACTGATGTTTCATTCATCCTCCCGAGACATCCTTGTAATTGATAGCGTAACAATACCTTGTTTTATCAAAATTTCAAATTAAAAAAAATCAATTTAATGTTACACTTCGTTAGTTTTTATTATTTGGCACCTATATGAGTATATTATCCTTAAATAAGGTTGTGTTGCGATTGGCTAACACTACAATTCTTGACAACGTTGATTTCCAAATTCAACCCAATGATCGCATTGCATTGGTTGGGCGAAATGGCGCCGGCAAATCAACACTGCTTAAACTGTTACTCGGTGAAATGAAGCAGGATGCGGGACATCTTCATAAAAGAAACGGTTTGCGTATTGCAGGCTTAACACAAGACGTTCCTGTTAGCCATGATGAAACTGTCTATGATTTTTTAGTTAAAGACTTACCGAATGTTCGAGAGGTATTGTCAGCCTACCGACGCTCACTGATTGATGGAACAATGGATGAAATGGCTGAGTGTCAACATCAAATAGAAGCTTTAGATGCATGGGATTACTTACCTAAAATTGAAAACATGGCCAGTCGACTAGGGCTTCCCTGTGATGAAAAAATAAATAACTTATCAGGTGGTATGCGAAGACGCGCGCTGCTTGGTTCGGCCCTGCTTGCTGAACCCGATTTGCTGTTACTCGATGAGCCAACCAACCATCTAGACTTAACATCCATTGAATGGCTTGAATCCTATTTAAGTCAATACTCTGGCAGCCTCTTACTTGTAACCCATGATCGTGCGTTTTTAAGTAACGTCGCTAACCGCATTGTTGAAATTGATCGAGGCCGTCTCAACGTATACGATTGTAATTACGAAACTTATTTGGACCGACGTGAAGCAGCAAGACTTTCAGAGCAAAAACAGGATGCCCTTTTTGATAAACGCCTTAGTGAAGAAGAAGTCTGGTTACGGCAAGGTGTTAAGGCGCGCCGAACTCGTAATGAGGGCCGCGTCCGGCGATTAGAAGCCATGCGTAGTGAATACCGACAACGTCGCAATCAAGTAGGTGGTGTTAAATCCGTAGGATTAAATGTTTCTTATGCTGGAAAAATTGTGCTCGAAGCTGAGCAGATCAACTATAGCATCAATTCAAAACCTATCATTCGTAATTTTTCATTTTTACTAACCCGCGGGGATAAAGTCGGCATTATTGGTCCGAATGGATGTGGGAAAACCACATTGCTTCGCTTATTATTGAAGGAACTCACCCCGGAATCAGGGTCGATACAACATGGCACATCATTAAATATCGCTTACTTTGACCAATTGCGTCGCGAACTTGATGAACAACAAACGCTGATGGCAAATGTTGCTGATGGCGCAGATTATGTGACAATTAATGATCAAAAAAGACATGTCGCATCTTATCTAAGTGATTTTCTATTTACGTCCGATCGATTTAATCAACCTGTTTTTTCACTCTCAGGTGGAGAGCGAAACCGCTTACTCCTTGCTAAATTATTTGCAAAACCTGTTAATTTATTGGTAATGGATGAACCTACCAATGATCTAGACATAGAAACACTAGAGCTTCTAGAATCGATGCTGCTTGATTATAAAGGAACACTGTTAATTATTAGCCATGACCGTGCGTTCATCAATCACATTGTCAGTAGTATTTTAGTATTTGAAAACGAAGGTCATATTGAAGAGTTCATTGGTGGGTATGATGATTATCTTAACTATAAAAAGCAAAATATTACCAAGCCGTCCTCACCTAAAATACAAAACCCTCAGTCTAAAATGCCATCGACAGAAAAACTTAACGCCGCTGAAAAAAAAGAATTAAAACAGTTGCCCGCTCAAATCGAAAAACTTGAAAAGAAACTTGAAGCCATGCATTTAACCATGGCAAGCCCTGAATTTTACCAAAAAAAGCAGGATATAATTACACAGTTTAATGCTGATTTAGCAAAAGAAACCGCCCTCTTAAATGAATTGTTTGCGCGCTGGGGGGACTTGGAGGAAAAAAATAACCTTTAACTCGATGATCAAGTTTTTAAATTTGCAAAATATGCCTCATTCAATCCTATGCATATCCGCGCTGTTACCCCCGGTTTACACCTAACCTACACCATATTTATCGCCGGCTAGATTCTTGGAGCTTTTCTTGAGGAATTACTTTCATCTTCGTCGCTTTCTTGATCAGACGAACATGCTTTTTCTAACTCGCCAACTTTTCTTTTAGCCAGAATGCGGGGAAACGAAGGAATTTCGTTTTTACGTATCTCAGCATCAGATTGATAGAAACTAAATTTTGTGCAAATCTCAGAAAATTGAAGACAATCAAATACACTGCGAACAATATCACTGCACAATGTTGTTTGCAGGCTCTCTATTATTGGTAAGTGAATAGAATAAATTTCACGGGCTGTATATCCGTCTACAGGAGATAAGCCATTATAATGGTCTCTCCCATTGTAAGAAATAAATATGGGCTCACCAAGAAGCACAGTTGTGTCTTCAGGGCGAATTGGAGCCTGTCCATTTTGATTTATAACAACAATAGGACGAGCTAAAATATTCATTAACGCACGTATTTCAATTTGTCCGCCCCAGAGGCCCTGTCGTACACGTAGCGCATAGGAAGTAGGATCTTCATCCTTTAAAAATTCATTTAAATGCCCATCCGCGATATAAGAAGCAACACGTTCACGTAATACCTCGGCGCTTCTATCTTGAACATCATGTAAAGCAACAGCATGGTAGAGGCAATCACCGTCTCCAAGTACTGGCCTTTCAACCAAATGATATCCATTAGGCAGCATAAATGGATGATCTGCTCGTGCATTGGCTGCTATATTATAAGGCCTTTTTGTTTTGAATTCGGCTAGTTTTTTTTGTTCTTTTTGATACTGCTCATCGCTTACTTCGTTATAATACGGCGTGTCAGCGTGAAAAAAGAGACGTTGATAATCCCAGTTGGGAATTCTATTTAACTGAGCATCGTGCCTTAATAGTTCAACAATTGTTTCATCTTTATTATAGAGTAACGCATAAAAAAGAGCTGTTCCTTTACTGGTAGTGCAATTTATGTCGCCCCCCCGGCTAATAAGGTATCTCACTGTCTCTTTATCACCCAAAGAGGCGGCGTACATGAGTGGTGTTATAGAAAAGTTATCCGGTTGATCCAGTTGAGACCCTGTCTCTGTGCCATCAAAACGTTCGCAGTTCGGGTTAAACATGTTCAGTTTATACACCTTGCTTTTCTGATCGTTCACGAGATTTCTAATGATGGATGCATACAACCTTTTATTCCGGATGAAAGAATGCTCAGGATAAGCTGTCGAATCTTTATTGAACATAAAGATGGCCGCATGCAATGTGTTATTATACTCGGAGCAAAAGCCCACTGGTAGAATGTGGTCGCTTGTTTTAGGTGCTCCCAACATAAAAAAACGTTGAGGTATAAATTCATTCGTCTTTTCGATGGACCGTAAAAATTGATTCCAACAGGGAGTAACTAGCAAATCGCTTCGCTCACCATAAAAACAATGTCGAGAACGCATTGAGTCCAAGGTTCTCGCTGTAGGTGGTGTGCGAACCAATAAAATATCAAAGAGCTCGGGAAAATAAAAAACACATAAATTCAGGCGATCGACGCCTTGCCCGTCGGCTATTATTTCCAAGCGTAGTCCAACCTCATTCATGAGTTCTTTCATGATAAGTTTAATTAAGTCTATAAGCGCTGATTGTTCCAAGCCAGGTTCAGGTCGATTCATAATAAGCGCGAAAATACATGCTTCTCGGCCAAGTGATTCTTTCGTTGACATGATAGATACGAATTGCTCTTTCTTGATAAAGAATGCACATATTAGTTTTTTTAGTAAAGTATAATTTTTAGATACTAATGTATCTTTTATAAAGCGAGGCAGCTCTAAAAGAATACTGTCTCGTGTCTCTTGGTTTAGCAAAGCAAAAGCGCTTTGGATTGCATGCGGTTCGTTATCTCGGTGAGCAGTAAAAAATTCTAATGACGTCATGATAAAAAACCTTTTGACTGGATGTTGGGGCAATAATAAATGCGAATATACCATTCATTAGGATCAAATAAAATACCAAATAATAAAAAAATAGCAACAAACGGATTTCACACTAATAAAGATTCATTCATTTTTATGCGTTCATCAAACTACGGATTGACGAAATTTATCATCTTCTACTTATTTAATTTGAGGGTATTTAGTTACAACGCCTTGTGATGGAGTCTTTTTTAAAAAAACATTGATTAGTAACTCCCCATCCCATACGTCATCCTTCGCTGCGCGAGGGATTTCAGAATGCGTCACAGTGCCACATCGTAGAAGCTTCCTCGCTGTGCTCGGAAAGACGTGGAGAGTTACGGGTAATTTATGATATGGTCGATATAAAATTAAATTTCCATCTTGCCTAAGGCATCTGCATGAAATCTGGTTTTGATAAGAGGATATGATGATAAATAATGCAACGAGAGATTCCTTGATGCGCACATTAGAACGCGTTGGGTTGTTTGGTGCGGGAGTGGGGTGTGCTCTGTTCATGGGTGCGTGGTGGGTTAATGAGTCGGATATCGACTTAACTGAAGCCCAGGAAGAAGGGGTTGATCATGTGTTTACTTTTGGTCTTGCGTTAGCCGGTGTTTCTGGTGCATTTTGTGCATTACTTTCTCGATATAAATTTTCGGAAACGCTTGTTGAATATGATTATGAGGATGAAGATGTACCGCTTGTTAATAACAATGAATTATCGATGATGGGGTTAAAAAAGCGGCATTAGGATGTGTTGATAAGGGGGCTATTGCCCTTTCCGGGCCCCCTCTCAATCACACGTCATTTGTTCTGCACTATTAGATAACATAACAATATTAGGCATAGACAACGCATAATCACGTGAGTATTCGAGCGCTCCTTTTGATTCAGCGTGAATACAATACAGCACCTGCCCTACTTCCACCTGTGTGCCTATTTTAGAAAAAAACTCAACGCCAGCGGTTTGGTCATGCGGCGCACCAGCTAATTTTGCTACTTTGGCAAGGCTTCTGTTATCAATTGCTGTAACAACCCCTCGTGACGTTGCACAAATAGCGTATGAAAATAACGCTAGGGATGGCTCTTTAAAGCCCCCTTGTGCCTCGCAAATTCCCATGAATTTTTTTAAAGCTGCGCCATTATCTAATAATTGCTTTGCTAGATAGCGCCCTTCTCCAGAAGGTACCGCACCACTAAACTCCATAATAATTGAGGCCAATAAGATGGATTTTTCTTTTAAATCAACAGGCGCATTGTTCTCATTACGTAGAACCGCCAAAATATCTCTTGCTTCTAACGCCGGGCCAATGCCTTTCCCTAACGGTTGGACACCATCTGACTTTAAAATATAAACATGCAAGCCCAGTGCATAAGCAACACGAGAAAAACAATGTTTTAGCTTCAAAAAATCATCGTCTGAACGAACTTTTGCCGTGGGGCCAACCGGAATATCAATCACGACATGTGTTGCACCAACCGCTGCTTTTTTTGAAAGAACGGATGCAATCATCTGCCCTACCGGGTCAAGATCCAATACACGTTCTATTCTAATAAGAATGTCATCCGCGGGGCTTAATCCCAGTGCACCACCCCAAACCATACACCCCCCCTCTCTCGCAACAACGGCCTGAATATCAGAAATACTGAGATTTACAGAGGTCATGGTTTCAATCGTATCAGCTGTTCCCGCTGGCGAAGTAATTGCGCGGGAAGATGTCTTTGGAATAATAAGTCCTGCTGCTGCAACAAGGGCAACCACAATGGGTGTTGTTCTGTTTCCGGGGATCCCACCGACAGAATGCTTATCAACAATCACAGGGTGATCCCAATGCAATTGTTCACCTGTATTTTTCATTGCTTTTGTTAAATAAATAATTTCTTGAATGCTAAGATTCTTATGAGCACATGCCGTAATGAAACTTGCCAAATGAATATTTGAATATTTTCCCATCACAATATCATGAATAATGAGATGAAACTCATGTTCAGTCAGCTTATTGCCATGTGTTTTTGAACGCACATAGGCAAAGGAGGTTAAAGGCGATAAATGTGATAATTGAATATAATCCCCTTCGACAGCACCTATTCGTTCCCACGCACTTTCTGACAAACTGGCTTCACATTCTTTTAACAGATCAGATAAAACAATATTGAGTCTCGCAACAATGGACTTTTTATTGAGCGACACAATAATTTGGGTGGACGCCTCAAACCCTTCTGATTTATAAATAAAGCAATGTGCAGGCAAAAACACAATCAACTCTTGTTGCGTATCGAGACCTAATCGAACTAATTTGAGGCTATTTAATTTACGGTCCAAAAATAAGCGCTCTCGATTGATGATTTATTTAAAAAGCATACCTGACAAATTATATATATAAAAGAAGTATGCTGCTTTAGCATCATTTCTCGCCTATACTGAGATAGCATATAAAGTAAGGGATATTGATATGGACCTTCAATTTTTAGGTGCTACACAAACAGTTACAGGTTCAAAATATCTGATTCAAACAGGGAAAGTACGTGTATTGGTTGATTGCGGCCTTTTTCAAGGATATAAAGAACTACGACTACGCAATTGGGCACCACCCCCCATTGATCCAGCAACTGTTGATTATGTGTTTTTAACACATGCTCACATTGACCACAGTGGCTATATCCCCTTATTTGTTAAACATGGATTTCGTGGAAAAATTATTTGTACACAGGCCACAAAAGAATTATGTGCCCTATTATTGCCTGACAGTGGACACCTTCAGGAAGAAGAAGCACGTTATGCAAATCTTAAAGGCTATTCAAAACACCACCCAGCCGAGCCGCTCTATACGAAAGCAGAAGCGGAGGCCTCGCTTAATTATTTTCACACCATAGCATTTGATGTGCCATTTAAAATTGATGAGAATTTTTATGCAAGCTTTCATTATGCCGGCCATATTCTTGGTGCTGCATGTATTAGACTAGCGCTTGACGGTGTTTCTGTGCTTTTCTCAGGCGATCTAGGTCGTTCTATTGATCCTGTGATGAAGCCACCACAAGCACCGCCCGAATCAGATTACTTGGTGATTGAATCAACGTATGGTGATCGACTACATGATAAAACCGACCCGGAAACTCAATTGAAAGACATCATTAACCGTACAGCCAAACGAGGCGGTGTTGTTTTAATCCCGGCATTTGCAGTTGGCCGCACACAGATGTTGTTATATTATATTCAACAATTAAAATTCAAAAAAGAAATCCCTGCAATCCCGGTTTTTGTTGATAGCCCCATGGCAACGAATGCAACTGATATTTTTGCGCATCACTCAGGAGAAAACCGATTAACCGCCCAAAAATGTGCTGATGTATTTGGCGTTGCGCAGTATATTCGTTCTGTCGATGAATCCATTGCACTCAGAGATAAAAAAATGCCTATGATTATCATCTCTGCAAGCGGTATGGCTACTGGTGGCCGTGTAGTGCATCATATAGAAAATTATGCCTCAAATTACAAAAACACCATCTTATTCAGTGGATTTCAGGCCGGAGGCACGCGTGGTGACAGAATGATTCGTGGTGAAAAAAAGTTAAAAATGCATGGCCAAATCATATCCGTTCATGCCGAAATAGTTCAGATGGAAAATACGTCTGCGCATGCCGACTATGAAGAAATATTAACCTGGTTGGCTCATCTAAAAAAACCACCACGCCAAACGTTTATTACCCATGGAAATAGTGAAGCAGCGCTATCACTGAAAGAGAAAATTGAACAACAATTTGGATGGAAATGTAGTGTTCCTGAGTATTTAGATCAACACACATTATCGTAATGGCAGCACTGGAATCGCGTAATGAAAATAGCACTATATAATATCAAAGACTATGAAAAGCCCCTATTTACTAAGATGGCTCAGCAACATCAGCTTGTTTTTTTCAAAGAACAACTCTCAATGGCAACGGTAGACAAAACCAAAGGGTTTGATGGCGTTTGTTGCTTTGTTACAGATTGCTTAAATCAACAAGTCATGAATCGCTTATCAAGCAACGGCATTCAATTAATAGCCTTGCGCTCCGCGGGTTATGATCATGTAGATTTAAGTGCCGCACAAGCTGCAGGAATAACCGTTGTTCGTGTTCCTAAATACTCTCCCGAAGCCATTGCTGAATTTGCTGTGGCATTAATTTTAATCTTGAATCGAAAAATCCTGACTGCTTATGAACAAGGTCTCAACAATAATTTCTCATTGGATGGGCTCGTGGGATTTAATCTTTATAAAAAAACAGTGGGTGTTATTGGTACAGGTAATATAGGAACTGCATTTGTAAAAATAATGAATGGATTTGGCTGCCGTCTCCTTGCGGTTGATCCAACACCCAATGAAACATGCAAAAAATTAAATGTGAGTTATGTTTCATTGGATGAATTACTCAGCGAGTCAGATATTATCAGCCTGCATTGTCCATTGAACGAACAAACCATGCATCTCATGAATGATGCGGCTTACTCAAAAATAAAGAAAAATACCCTCTTGATTAATACAGGTCGAGGGGCACTATGTGACACAGTCGCCTTGATTAAAGCCCTTGAATCAGGGCAACTCGGTTATGCCGGCTTGGATGTTTATGAGAAAGAAAAGGGTTTATTTTTTAAAGACCACGCGGCGGAGCCCATTGATGATGAGTTGTTTTTAAAATTAAGATCATTGCCGCACGTATTGATAACGCCTCATCAAGCATTCCTCACGCAAGAGGCCATAGAAAACATCGTGGAAACATCTATCTCCAATTTCACTGCGTTTGAAGCAGGCAAGCCCATCAATACAATTGAGATGTAAGAATTCTCCAGACACCCTTAAATGGATCTGATATGATTACCTTTTTTTTATCCAGGATACATTATGAGTTTTTTATCACACTATTCGTTATTCGCATTAGAGGTTTTCACGCTTGTTATTGGTCTACTTTTACTGGTTGGTGGCATCATTGTCTTGGGGAAAAAAACACCTCCTGGCCTGGTGATTAAATCGCTCGACGAAGAATTTGAAGAAATACATAAAATGACCCACAAAGAAGTTTTTGGTGAGAAGCTGAGTAAAAAGAAAAAGAAGAAGAAAATAAATAAAAAAGACAAACCAGAGCAAAAGTCACGATTTGTTCTTGATTTTAAGGGCGATATTGGTGCAACTCAAGTAGAGTCTTTACGCGATGAAATTTCTGCTATTCTATCCATTGCAACACCTCACGACGAAGTTGTTTTACGTTTAGAAAGTCCAGGTGGAGCTGTAAGCGGTTATGGCCTTGCAGCATCTCAATTAGAGCGATTAAGATCTCGCAACATTCCACTGACCGTTTGCATTGATAAAATTGCGGCAAGTGGTGGATATTTAATGGCTTGTGTTGCTAATCGAATTATTGCTGCCCCTTTTGCCATCATTGGCTCTATTGGTGTTGTTGCTCAAATGCCGAATTTTCATCGCTGGCTCAAAAAAAATAACATCGATGTAGAAATTCTCACCGCTGGAGAGTACAAGCGCACCTTAACCATGTTAGGTGAGAATACAGACAAAGGGCGTAAAAAATTCCAGGACGATCTTGAAAAAATTCATACCGTTTTTCGTAACTACGTTTTAAGTAATCGTAACCAACTGAATATTGATGAAGTATCAACAGGCGAACATTGGCTTGCTAAAGATGCTTTAGCGCTCGCACTGATTGATGACTTGCAAACAAGCGATGATTATATTAGATCCAATAATGAAATGTTTAAAACATTCTCATTTTCAATTCGACAAAAACAATCGTGGACTGCTATAATTTTAAAACCTCTCGGTCATTTGTTATATCTATGGAGATAAGCTGATTATGCAATCCCTTAACAAAGACACACACATCAAAATTGACATGGAAACGCTTACTCGTTTTGGTATTGACAACCCAATGGAGATGATTGCTTTTTTAAAATCTCCTGAGGGCTTGGCTACAGCGTCCGTGCTCCAAAAAGAAATGCGGGATGCTCAAGCAATGCTTGAGGAGCTTAGAACCCTCCATTTAATTAAAACACAACAAAAAGCACTGCTTCATTTTTTGCTAGGCCTTTGTTACCAAGAAGAAAAAGCAAAAAAAGCGCTGATTGCTGAATATAATGAACAACTATCAGAAGAATACTTTGAAGAGCAAGCAGAAATCATGAAAGAACAAGCCGAGGAGGGATCTGACGCTCAAGAAAAAATAATCGAAACCTGGAGCGAGCATATTGCTGATGAATATGGTGCGGTGCAAGAAGGTTTAGAAGATCAGTTAGGGAATACTGAAATAAGTGCGCATGATTTAGAAAAAAATTGGCAAGATTTCGAAGTGCTATTAGATGAATATGAACATAAATATCCAGCCTACACCCTATCAATGGATCCGCTGCACGAAAAAAAAATAATAGAGCTCAATGGACAAACGTATCTTATTTCAGCACACAAAAATATCGCTGATTTAACAGAAGAACAAAAAAATGAAGCCCAATTGGCATACAAAGCACTGAGCCCCCAATTAGAAGACAGAAAAAAAATTCATGACCAATACCGTAGCCTGAGTATCAAGAATAACGAAATTCAACACACCATGCTCATGCTTACAAATCAATTGGGAAAAATTCAAGGCGCACTCGCGACAATCAAATCAAATCAAATTAATCCGCAAATGTCTCAGCCACTTCAACCACAGCTCCGACCAACCTTATCCGTGACATCATCCAAAGCACAACCAGTCTTAGCTAAACAATCACGTCCGGCCTTAACACCAACGCTCGGATCTACAGCGACAGAAAATCCGGCCGCCAAATATATTACCCTGGCTTATCGACTTGAGCTATTACAACTTAAAAACAATCCAGCGCTCAATCAAAAAAAGATGGATATTACCCAGCAACTCAAAACTTCGGGTCCCATTCCCAGAGATGCAATGCAATTTTTACTTCAGAATATAGGGCGTTATAATGTAACACTACGAAGTCAAAATAAAGGCCCCATTGCGCCCCTTAGAGATACATTTCCCGAGCTTAAATTTAATCCAACACCTTTTACGACGCGCCTTAAACCCAAAGGGGCTCCGGGGGAATGAATCAAAAACGACTTGCTTATGCATTTTTTTCTGGTCTCTTAATCCCCTTTGGATTTGCACCTTTTCATATGCCAGGCCTTACCATTTTAGGATTGGGTTCACTCTTTCTTCTCATGAGTCAAACCTCTAAAAAATTCAGTTTTCTAACGGGATTTGTTTTTGGATTAGCTTGTTTTGGTTTTGGAATCTCATGGATTTATGTAAGCATCCATGATCATGGACACTTTAATACCGTTGTTGCAGGATTTATTACACTACTCTTTGTTATGTACCTCGCATCATTCACAGGATTAATGACCACAGCGTATACACTATTAGCAAAAGGAAAATCACAGCTGCTGTCCTGTCTAATCTTTAGTGCCCTGTGGTGTATTACTGAGATGTTCCGAAGCACTGTGTTCGGTGGATTCCCCTGGTTACTCATAGGGTTTGGTCAAATGGACACCCCCTTAAATCAATTACTACCGCTTATCGGTGTCTATGGTGTAGGGTTTATAACCTGCTGTGTGGCAACGATCCTTGGATGTGCAGTACAAACATCGGGGTTTAAAAGAAAATTATTGATTATTTTATCTGTGCTCATGCTCATGCTGCCTCTCTTGCTTCAACAAAAGAACTGGACCTCTTTAGGCACTAAACAATTTTCAGTTGGCATAATCCAAGCAAATTTATCCATGAGAGATAAATGGGATGAGTCTCTTTTTTGGAATATCCTTGATCATTATGAACGCGCAATACTGAAACTAATTGATAAAAATGACCTGGTCATCATGCCTGAAGCCGCTATTCCTCTTCCAACGAGTTATCTCAGTGATTTCTTGGAGTCTTTAGACAAAAAAATACATCTTGCCCGGAGTGCTTTACTGTTAGGAATCCCCCATCCTACAGATGCTAATGAAGACTCCTACTATAATGCTATCATTAGCTTAGGACAATCAGAAGGCGTTTATTACAAACAACATTTGGTTCCCTTTGGTGAGTTTACTCCTGACGCATTTAAGTCAATAAGCACTTTTTTAGGTTTGATTACCCCGAACATGTCGCCCGGACGCGAGCATCAGTCTCTTATGCGTGTTCATCATCACTCAATTGCTACACTTATCTGTTATGAATTAGCATATCCTCAGTTGTTACGTAACCAGATACCCGAAGCAGAATGGATTGTCTCTATCAATGACGATGGTTGGTTTGGCCATTCACTTGCGCTGTATCAGCACCTACAGATGGCACAGGTGCTATCGAAACTCACTGGACGATTCCAAATTGTTTCAAATAATGATGGGTTGTCATCGATTATTAACCAGCAAGGCATCGTAGTGAATGCGCTACCTGCTTTTAGCCAAGGGATATTAGAATCTAGTATTTATCCGGCTACAGGAACAACCCCTTGGGTACAATGGGGTGATGCGCCTATTTTATTTCTGAGTCTTTTTATCCTATTGCTTGCAATCTTAAAACGCCGAAGTTTTGTAAAAGAAAACACCAATAACCCAGTAAAAATACCAACTTATTGATGATGTAGTTAAAAAAACCTATTGCTGCAAACGACAAGAGGAGTTATCCTAATCTACACTCTTGCATTTGACCCAGTCAACCATGGAAAATTGTTATAACCCACAAGCAGTTGAATCATCCGTTCAGAACTATTGGACAAAGAAACAATGTTTTAATGTCACTGAAGATTTAAGCAAAGAAAAATTTTATTGCCTGGCCATGTTTCCCTACCCTAGTGGCTCTTTACACATGGGACATGTTCGAAATTATACCCTAGGTGATGTGATTGCCCGTTATCAGCGAGCGCTAGGAAAAAATGTTCTCCAACCGATTGGTTGGGATGCCTTTGGGCTCCCCGCTGAAAATGCGGCCATTAAACATGGAACCCATCCTGCCGACTGGACCAAACAAAATATCGCCTCAATGAAAGAACAATTTTTAAAATTGGGTAATGCCTACGATTGGCGTCGTGAAATAGCAACATGTGATCCAGAGTATTATCGTTGGGAACAATGGTTTTTTATAAAGTTGTATGAAAGAGGCTTGGCCTACAAAAAAAATGGCTGGGTCAATTGGGATCCGGTTGATCAAACAGTACTTGCGAATGAACAAGTTGTCGACGGTCGTGGTTGGCGTTCAGGCGCACTCATCGAGCGTAAAGAAATTTCTCAATGGTTTATTAAAATAACCGCTTATGCTGATGAGCTTTTGTTGGGACTTGATACCCTTGAAGGATGGCCTGCACAAGTTAAACAAATGCAGCGAAATTGGATTGGGCGATCTGAAGGTGCTGAAATATCTTTCGCCGTTCAGGATGTTACGAAAAAATTAAAAATATATACAACACGACCTGACACACTGATGGGAGCAACTTATTTAGCAATATCTCCTGATCACCCCCTTGCAAAACAAGCCGCAACAATGAAACCTGAAATTCAACAATTTTTGGACAGTTGCGAAGGCTCATCTACAGCAGAAGCCGATCTTGCAACCATGGAAAAGCGTGGTATTGCAACTGGATTAACAGCTATGAATCCAGTCACAGACGAAAAACTACCCATATGGATTGCAAATTTTGTACTCATGCAATATGGCAAAGGAGCTGTAATGTGCGTTCCAGCACATGATCAAAGAGACTGGGAATTTGCGCATAAATACAACCTTCCATTAAAGCCTGTCATTGAGCCATTGAACAAACATCACCATGATTTTTCAAAGAGCGCATTCACAGGAGATGGCGTTCTCATTAATTCAGGCAGTTATAACGGACAGTCTTCAAAAGATGCCATCAAATCAATTACTGCTCATCTAGAGAAAGAGAAATTTGGACAATCAACAGTCAATTACCGTTTACGCGATTGGGGTATTTCTCGTCAAAGATATTGGGGTACGCCTATCCCAATGATTCACTGCGAAGAATGTGGCATCGTACCAGTTCCAGAGGATGAGCTACCTGTACGCTTACCTCACAACGTAGATTTTTCTGTACAAGGTTCTCCATTGGCGCAATGCGCTGATTTTGTTCATGTTCCTTGCCCTAAGTGTGGGCAAGATGCACACAGGGAAACAGACACTTTCGATACCTTTATGGAGTCATCTTGGTATTATGCTCGGTTTGCTTGTAAAGGCCAGGATAATGCAATGCTGGATGACCGGGCAAAATATTGGACGCCAGTTGATCAATATATTGGCGGCATAGAGCATGCATGCATGCATCTTTTATATGCGCGTTTTTTTCATAAATTAATGCGTGACGAAGGCTTAGTGAATTCTGACGAACCCTTCAAAGCATTATTAACCCAAGGTATGGTGCTCAAAGACGGACATAAAATGTCCAAGTCTGTAGGCAATATTGTGGACCCGACTGCACTGATAGAAACCTACGGCGCAGATACTGCGCGACTGTTTATTTTATTTGCAGCTCCACCGGAGCAGTCTCTCGAATGGTCTGATGCAGGAATTGAAGGAGCACATCGTTTCCTCAAGCGATTATGGGCATTTTGTTATCAGAACAAAACACTAATACAGGAAATCAATGACATTTTCATTGATAGCAATCCTACTATCAATTGGCAAACGTGTGATGCTAAGTTAAAAAAATCTCGATTACTTGTTCATCAAATCATTGCTCAAGCAACCTTTGATTATGACCGCAATCAGTTCAATACGGTTGTGTCTGGCTGTATGAAATTATTTAATGAAATTTCAACCTATACCGTCGAAACAGACATGGATAAATATTTTATACATGCAAGCATTAGCGCACTGTTAAGGTTACTTGCACCAATTACACCACATATAGCTCATGTCTTATGGAAAGAGCTTGGGTTTTCAAAACCTATTCTTTCTGCATCATGGCCTAAGTGTGATAAAAATGCACTTAAAAAAGAAGAGGTTGATTTTGTAGTCCAAGTGAATGGTAAACTCCGAGCCCAGTTTACCGCTGGTCATGAAACAGAAAACGCCATTTTAATTGAACGTGCTAAAGAAGAGGCATCTGCATTTGTTGAAGGAAAAATTTTAAAGAAAGCCATTGTTGTTCCTCATCGCCAATTGATTAATTTAGTTGTCGGAGAGTGAAACGTTATTCCATATGGATTCTTTTTTCATTTCTTTTTTTAAACGGTTGTGGGTTTCATCTGCGCGGAATTCAAGAAATGCCAACCTGGCTACAGGATGTTACTGTTGTAGTAAAGCAGGCTGATAATGCTTGGGAAAGTATTTTATATAATCAATTACGCGCCAGTCATGTGTCGATTGTAAATGATCCCACACAAGCACGTTACTGGCTGATTATTGAAAAAGAATTTCAAAAAGAAAATATTGTAAGCATTAGTTCAGGCTCAAGCCCAAGGCAATATCAACTCATTTATACAGTACAGTTTAGCCTGCAACGCGCAAAGGGCGAAGAAGCAATCCCTGTGACCTCAATTATTGTCACACGAGCACTAACGGTCAATAATGATCGCATACTGGGCTCTAACGACGAAGCAGAAAAATTAATTCAAGAAATGCGTAAAGATGCCGCAATTCAGATAATATATCGCTTAGGATCAAAATAATAAGGAATCCCCATGAAATCTGTAGATGTTATTTCAAAGTTACTTCCCTGCATACTGATATCAACAGTTGCATTTGCTATTCCCCCAGGGCAATGGCAATGCGTTGCTTTTGATAAAAATGAAAGTAATTATTCAGCCGTTGGAACTTCACCAAAGCTGGCTCAACATGCAGCAATTGCTCGATGCAAAAAAGAATCTTATAATGCAAAAACGTGTAGAACAGCACAATCTTATTGTGAACAAGGCCCCCTATCATTGCTTGAAGACAGATGCATTGTTAGCGATAGTGCCGGACGCGCTTGGAATACAACAGGAAGCAACGCCTGTACAACGGCACTTTCACTATGCAACAATTACGAATATCTTAACGGTGTAACCCGCAGTCAGTGCACTATAAAACATCAATAACATGCTAATCAAACATTCGCTATTAAAAAATCATCTTAAAAAAAGTATACGTGGACTCTATATTATCATAGGGTCCGACACATACCTGATGAATGAAACCATCAGCTGTATTAAAAAATCATGGGATCTTGAACAAACCTATGAAGAGAAACGATTGGATATTACACAATCAACTGATTGGAGTTTCTTGATCAGTGAGGCAAATAACTACTCTCTTTTATCTGATCAAGTTTTAATTGATGCAACCTATGATAAAAAAACAATTGAGCCACTTGCAAAGAGCATACTCACAGGCTACGCAAACAATATCAATACACGTTGTTTAGTCATCATTCGAGCGCCTCAACTAACACCTAAAGTTGTACAATGGATAGTAACCCAGGAAAATGTATCGGTTATACAATTAGTTCCCTTAGATACACAAGCCTTTAGGCTTTGGATTGAGCAACGATTAAAATCGTATCAAATCAACGCAACAAGCGACGCGGTCAAACTGATTCAAGAAAAAACACAAGGCAACATGATTGCCGCATATCAACTCATTGAAAAATTAACGCTTGTTCTCGCATCGGATGAACAATTAACAATAGAAACCGTTACACCTCATCTAATGGATGAATCTGAACATCAACTCTATGAATTAACCGAGACATGGCTTAGTGGTCAATTAGGCCAAACCATTTATCTTTTACGTTCAGCTCGAACAAAAAAAACGGAACCAGTTCTTATTCTTTGGTTATTTTCACAAGCCATTCGTCAACTCATCAATTTACACTGCGCGATTCAACAAGGTCAATCAGCTCAAGATGCCTTATCTGGTCAAATTAGATGGCCACAACAACGAAAACAATATGAGATAGCACTCAAGCGTCTTAACCTTTCCATCCTATATAAACTGTTAAAAAAATGTCATCACATTGATGAGGGCATTAAAACAGGTGGTGGAAATATGCCATGGTTAGCGCTAGAGACACTGATATTGGCAACATCATGAGACACGATAAGCTCAATACCCCTGGCCTTTATGATAATTTTTGAGTATTCTATCTTCTGATAGAATAACATAAAAAAAAGGACTCCTGTGACAACAAATATCGTTGCTCGCTTTGAAATACCTTATACGCAAATTATCAATGAGCAAGGTCAATGCACTGATACGTTACCTGCGTTTGCTCAAGATAAATCACTCCTGATTCAGCTTTATAAAAGCATGGTTCGTGCACGACTATTCGATAAGAAAGCCATTGCCTTACAGCGCACCGGAAAAATGGGGACATATGCTCCCATTAATGGACAAGAAGCAATTGGCACTGCAATCGGTAGTGCTATGCGCTCTGAAGATGTTTTTATCCCCTACTATCGTGACTATGCAGCGCAATTTCAGCGTGGCGTTAAAATGTCAGAAATTCTGAGCTATTGGGGTGGTGATGAGAGAGGAAGTCACTTCGAATCTAACGCAGAAGACCTCCCGATTTGTGTCCCTATTGCAAGCCAGTATTTACATGCGGCTGGAATAGCCTTTGCTTTTCAATATCGTAAAGAAGCGCGTGTTGCTGTGGTTTGTATTGGCGATGGCGGAACATCTGAAGGCGACTTTTATGAAGCATTAAATGTCGCTGGACTATGGAAACTACCCGTTGTTTTTGTTATCAACAATAATCAATGGGCAATTTCAGTTCCACTTAAAAATCAAACCGCCTCAGAAACGCTCGCTCAAAAAGCGATAGCCGCTGGCATTGAAGGGATTCAAGTTGATGGCAATGATATTCTTGCAACACGTGAAGTCATCTCCAGAGCCATCGATAAAGCACGCTTAGGTGATGGACCCACACTGGTAGAAGCCTTAAGTTTTCGATTATCTGACCACACCACTGCAGATGATGCAACACGTTACCAACCCCCTGATGAAGTTGAGCAAGCAAAACTCAAAGAGCCTATTCAAAGATTTAAGTATTTCTTAGAAAATCAAAATTTATGGGACAACACTAAAGAAGAACAATTGCTTGAAGAAATTTCAACTGAAATTCAGAACGCTGTGAATGAGTATTTGAATCAGACGCCGCAATCCATCAGTACTGCGTTTGACTATCACTATGCTGAGTTACCAGATTATCTCGTCGAACAACGCGCCATTGCGTTAGAGGAGGCCGAACATGCCTGATATTACCTTAGTTGAAGCCGTTACTCAGGCCCTAGCCTATGAATTGCGAAACGATGAAAATGTTGTTGTTTTTGGGGAGGATGTCGGACTGAACGGTGGAGTTTTTCGTGCAACAGCGGGGCTTCAAGCAGAATTTGGTTCGAAACGTGTTTTTGATTCACCTTTAGCTGAATCTATGATTGCTGGTCTTGCCATTGGGATGTCCTTGCAAGGATTAAAGCCCGTTGCAGAATTTCAATTCATGGGATTTATTTATCCGGCCATGAATCAAATCATTTCTCATGCTGCGCGTTTTCGTAATAGAACTCGCGGTAGATTGAATTGCCCTTTAGTGTTTCGAGCCCCATTTGGTGGTGGAATTCGTGCGCCAGAGCATCACTCTGAAAGTACAGAAGCGTTATTTGCTCATATTCCCGGCCTACAGGTTGTAATACCTTCATCACCCAAACGAGCTTACGGCCTACTGCTTGCGGCTATGCGAAATCCTGATCCCGTGATTTTTCTTGAGCCCAAGCGAATTTATCGTCTCGTCAAGCAACCCGTAGCTGACGACGGCTTGGCCCTTCCCTTAGGTAAATGCTTTACGCTTAAAACTGGAGACGATGTAACCTTGGTTACTTGGGGTGCAAGTACGCATGAAACCATGCAAGCAGCGCAGCAACTAATAGATGAGGGTCTTTCACCAGAAGTGATTGACGTAGCAACAATAAAACCATTGGATATTGAAACCATACTGAGCTCTGTTGAAAAAACGGGGCGTTGTGTCATTATTCATGAAGGCGCTCGAACCTGTGGTGTTGGGGCTGAAATTTCGGCTCAAATTATGGAGCATTGCTTTGATGTACTGGAAGCGCCCGTACAGCGCGTCACTGGGTATGATGTCGTCATGCCCTATTTTCAATTAGAAAAACACTATATCCCGAGCGTGTCGCGTATCAAGGACAGTGTTATGAGTATAATGGAGTAATAAATGACGATTTTCTATTTACCTGATTTAGGCGAAGGCCTTCCTGATGCTGAGATTCATGCTTGGTTTGTTAACGAAGGGGATGAAGTTAAAACAGATGCTCCGCTAGTTTCAATGGAAACGGCGAAAGCTGTCGTCGATGTTCCTTGCCCTCAGGATGGTCGTATTATTAAATTTTACGGTAAGCCGGGTGATGTCATTAAAACAGGAGATCCCCTCGTTGAATTTGAAATGACGACAACCAAATCTGAAGACAAAGGCACTGTTGTTGGAAATTTAGAAGAAAGTACAGAGATAAGCGACGATAATTTTATTATTGGGGCGAGTGTTCCACAAGGTAAGCGAATCAAAACGACGCCTGCCATTCGACTTTTAGCAAAACGCCTTAACATTGATTTGCATACACTGACGGGTACAGGAGAACATGGGGCCGTAACACGTCAGGATGTTGAACATGCAGCTGAAAAACAAACTGCATTACCTCACGGCTTTGAACCGCTTCGTGGCGTTAGACGCGCAATGCTCAATGCGATGATACGCTCTCATCAAGAGGTTGTCCCTGTCAGTATTTTTGATGAAGCGGATGTGACTGCTTGGTTTGGTAAAGGGGATATTACCGTTCGAATTATTCGCGCACTCTGTGCCGCGATAAAACAAGAGCCTGCATTAAATGCTTGGTATGATACCACGCATGCCGCAAGACAATGTTTTGATGAGATTCATTTAGGGCTTGCAATGGATAATGATGAGGGTCTTTTTGTTCCAGTGATACATGAAGTCACACCTAAATCAGACACAGAACTTCGCGAAACCATTAATGCCTTCAAAACGCAAGTTTTGGATCGCAGTATTGCCCCAGAACAGTTAAAAGGTGCAACGATTACCCTATCAAATTTTGGTAAATTTGCAGGTAAGTTTGCGAGTCCTATCATTGTTCCTCCAACAGTAGCAATTTTAGCAGTTGGTCGATTATATGATGGGGTTATGAGCATCAATGGCACGCCTGCTTCACGAAAAATACTCCCGCTATCATTGAGCTTTGATCATCGAGCAGTGACCGGTGGAGAGGCAACACGATTTTTAGGTGTTGTCATGGATGAATTAAAGAAACCATGACAACGTCGCAACTGTTTGGTTATTTTTTTAAAAAAAAAGATAGACCAGACAGCTTAACATTGATCCAAACACTTGAAACAATTGCGGAAAATGATGGCGATGATGAAGAAATTGCGGATTTAGTCAATTTTGAAAGAAAGCATTATATCTCAACAATATATAAATTGTTATATGAATCTGGCCACTTAAATGCAGACCATGTAGATAGAATTGCTCAACATTTCGATTTGATTCATTTGCATTTTTCTGTGAAAACTTTGCTCGCAATTTTTAAAGAAGAAAAATATTCCTCTATTTTTTCATCAATATTACCCATTATTATAGCTGCAAGAGCGCCGCGTGCAATAACTCAGATTATCGCTGATTTAAAAAAAAGCAGCCGACTCCGTATGGAATGTCAGGTTGCTCGATATATAGAACCACTCGTGGCATTAGAGAACTTTGAAATGATGTCCTCTCAAGTTAAATCGATAATAGAAGAAGAAAATCAACGTGCTTTTTTTGATGGTAATTTTGCTCAGGTAGGACTGAATGAGAAAAAAGCTTCGTTCTCTACTTCACGACGAGCCAGAAGTAAAACGATCTATGATATATCTGAATTGACTGACAAAGATAAATTCAGTATAGATAAGACGCAGCCTAAAAGTGAACTTTAGACGGCTCAGTTGCAAACAATACTTATATTAAAAAGCGAGAGCTTCGACATAAAAAGAAACTTCGCATGTTCATGATTTTGATTCATATGGTCCGGTAGATGGCAATATTCTCCAACAGTTGGACCTTGATGAAAAGGCCTTAACCACTCAAAATTCAAAAGAGAAAAAGACTTCAATGAACTCGTCTTTCCATTTTTAATAACAGGATGAAATACTGAGTTGGTCCTAAACTAAGTAGCAACTCAGTAGTAAAGATGGTTCATTACATTAGAACCAAATTAGCAATTCGCCACACACAGTTTGCAATGCAGTCATTATGAGCTAATATTTAATTGTGACTATCGCTCAAAAGGAATTGATGATGAAAAAAATTCTATGCAGTCTTTTGTTTTTTTTCGTAACAGTAACCAGCATGGCGACTACTATGCCCCCACCTGCCCAAAGGGAAGTACCAATACTTACGGTACTGGAAAGGGCACGTACTGCGTTGGGGATACAACATGTTGTAGCAACAAATGCCAAACGGAGACTTATGGAGGCACTTGCAAATGATAGCATCTGTACCCCCAATTTCAGAAAAGTTATCGCCTCTGAGTTAAGTTAATTCTAAGTTGGGGTATTGGATTTTTTAATGGAGCAAGTTACAAAATGGGGTTCTACGCAGAGCCCCATAAATGTTTCAAGAGGTTAAAATTTAATCTGTATTCACCGCATCAAACTTATCACATGAATATACCCTTGTGAGAGATGCGCAATAAGCTGTAAACCACTATCGCATGATTTTTATTTCGAAGGGGGATTGTCGACCGTTTGTAAAAATGATAAAAATTTAGTCTTCCTAAATACTAGCATTTCTTTTGTCCACATATCCATTCGAAGCTAACAACCTTAGGCTGAGTGAAGCATTGGTTGTTTTTACTACCGACTTGATTAGGCATGCTTCATACATGCCCTTTGACTTGACTGGATACTGGTAGTAAGCACCCTTTATCTTAAATACGTTATGCTAAAGAGCAGTTCATTGGTATATAAGTGGTTTAATGACAAGCCACTTCCTGCGGTTTGCCCTGCGGTTCGAGAAAGACTGCTCTGCCCCCAATCTGCGAACTCATATCCAATGCCAACTTGCAAGTGCTTGGTTAATGTCCGTTGAAGTCCTACGCCTACGGTATAAGTGAAAGCCGTGGCGGTATTCGATTGGAAATCAGGCGCGGGCACTTCTTCGAATATTCGTGGGGTAATGGTAAAATCATGCGAACGGTTAAAACCAACGCCAACGCCAGCACTTAAGTAAGGTTGAATCAACGGACTAATTTCGCCGATTAATTTGCCCTTAGCCATAACACCCACGTGATTAACCTGATACTGATAAAAATAATTATTAAAAGCAGAGTTGCCGTCTTCCCAAATATCGCCATTCAAACCAAAATTACTGGTAGCAGAAACAGCAAGCCCCAACTGCCCATTAAGATTAGGCTTTATCGCTCGCTGCACACCCAAAAACACTTCTCCGGTTCCTATTGTCTGGTTTGTTTTATTAGCAACATACCTTTTCTCAATGTCTGATTGCAAAGCCAATGTTTGCGACTCGCCAGGAGAACCCCATGCTTGGCCGCCGCTTAACATAAAGACTGGAGTCCATTGTCGTGGAATGCTTATTGCAACGTCTTTTGTGGGTGTTGTGGCTTGTGAAATGGCTCTATTTTTTTGTTCTAATTTTTGAGGTTTTAATTTTTGAATTTTGGCTTTTTTTGGAGGATTAGCAGTGTGAATGGGTGCGTTGACAAGCACCGATGAGCTAGCCAACAACAACTGCTGACTTACTTGTATAACAGCGTTAGCACCTATTAACGGGCCTATAACCACATGATAAGGCGCGACAGATTGAGGCTTATGCAAGACATGTATCGTTTGGGTTGCTTTAGACGCTATTTTATTTTTATAATTGATGGCATACCGTTCGTTCTTAAACGAGGCCAATTGCAACATGTACTGGGTATTAGACTTTATATTGCTACTAAGTTGGCGACCTTGTTCTACACCATAAACCATTCTTGTGTTGACGGGTTGATTGGCTGCTTCAGCAGCACTCATAAGTAATAAAGGCGATAAACAAAGGCTAATCCAGTGCGTATATTGCTTTTTCATATAAACAAAATCCTTGTTTAGTTATAAAAATCACATAATAAATCCTATCATCCGTATATTTTCCAGTCAATCTTTAATTTTCATTCGACTGCTTTGTCGCGTTTCGAAAGAAGTCTATTATTGCATCACCCCATAAACAGAGAAGATCTCATGGATTTTGGCACTGAGCCCTGTTGAATTTCCATTCAAATGTTCAGGAAGGCTTACGGGATGGGTGTTACTCATTTTTTTAAACTGAGGATAAATACATATGAGCAATGAAAACTGATTGACAAAACATGAAGGATTGTTCATTATAGCGACCTTTAGTTTAACCATTGAATGAGTGGAGAATAATAAGTGGCAAATATTAAGTCGGCGATTAAACGAGCACGCCAAAATATTAAGCGTCGTCAGCACAATTCAAGTGCACGCTCAATGTATCGTACCTATATTAAAAATGTGCTTAAAGCAGTTGATGCTGGAGATCAAGAAGCTGCACGTGCAGCGTATGCTAATGCTCAACCCATCATTGATAAAGCAGCAGGCAAAGGCTTGTTACACAAAAATAAAGCGTCACGTATTAAAAGCAGATTAAGTGCCCGTGTTAAAGCAATGGCCGCTTAAACCTGAATCTGAATCTTTTACAACCCTGCTGTTAGATTGGTTTTCCCTTCATGGGCGAACCAATTTACCATGGCAAAATCCACGTACCCCTTATGCTGTGTGGATTTCTGAAGTTATGCTTCAACAAACACAAGTTAAAACAGTTATTCCCTATTTTTTAAATTTCTTGAATCGATTTCCTGATATTCCCTCACTCGCACAAGCATCAGAAGACGAGGTTTTAGCTTATTGGTCTGGTCTTGGTTACTACAGTCGTGGCCGCAACCTACATAAAGCAGCGCAAGTGCTTCTGAAGCATTTTAAAGCCACACTACCGAGCGATCTTACGGCGCTTATGGGTTTACCTGGGATAGGCGCATCAACTGCAGCAGCCATTGCCTCTCTTGCCTTTAATCAACCCACCGCAATTTTAGATGGCAATGTAAAACGCGTTTTAAGTCGTTTTTTTATGATTGATGGATTGCCGCAACAGGCCCATACACAAAAAAAATTAATGCATTTCGCTAATCAGTGCATGCATCAATCCAGATGCGCTGATTACACACAAGCCATTATGGATTTAGGCGCTACCGTCTGCACACCGAAAAAACCTAAATGTAGCCTATGCCCACTCCAACAACATTGCCAAGCCTATAACAATCATGTTGTCGAAAATTATCCTCAAAAAGCCATCAAAAAAGCATTGCCTCATAAACTGCAGTTGTTTCCTTTAATCTATACAGAAGATGGTGAAATTTATCTAGAAAAACGTCCTTCAAAGGGGATTTGGGGCGGATTATGGTGCTTGCCATGGCTTGAAATTGAAGACAACCCTGAACTCTATGTGCAAAACCAACTGGGACTGACCCTTATAAAAAACTCAATCCCCCTGCTCAACCTAAAACACACGTTTACGCATTTTCAATTACACATACATGCATGCTTAATACAAACTCTTGATTCAACAGACGCAAAAAATAATGGTCGATTTTTTCACCACAGCACCATCCATCAATTAGGACTTGCTAAACCAACAAGCACTCTCATTGAGTGTTTTTTGAATGGACACGTTTTAAGATCCGAACCGCAGAAATTGCATCTGCCTGACCAGCTTTAGCAGCACAGGATATCCAATGCCACGCTTTTGACCTATCTTCAACCACACCTTGGCCATAGTAATACATGTAGCCAACCGCATATTGCGCATCAGGCTGTCCTTTTTCTGCCTCGGGCATTAACCTAACAAAGGCTTGTCGATAATTTTGTACTTGAAAACTTCGGATCCCGTCTCGTAAATTTTCATCATGCAATGAACATCCACTTAACCAAGTTAAACAGAATATACCGATCATCAAGACAACACGTAATGGCATAAGCCCTACTCCTCACTCATAGGCTTGGGTGGTTGTTCAAATATCAGTTCATTTTTCGGCAAGCTTAAACTCTCCATCACGCCTTCCCTCGAAATCAAAACGCCATCTGGCATAATACGTTTGATGACAGCCCCTCCTGGTAGGGTATCCCCAATACGAAACATTTGTTCGCCTTTACCTCTTGATCTTATCGTAACGATTGAATCTGCTTCGTGCAACGAAAATAAAATACCAACCAATGATAATCGGAGTGAAGAGCGCTTAATGTCACCCTGCTCTAGATTTTTCGGTATATATTCACCGAACAGCGGAATAGATAAAAACTTTACGGACGTCTCTTTTCCTTTACCTGAAGAGACGAGTGCGGCAAAAGCTTTTTTAGACTCATTTTTTGGATTATTTTCAGATAAATACCCTATGACGCCAAGCGTAAGCTGAAGTCCGATCAAACAAGCCGCAACGCCACATAAAATTTGTGGAAAGATTGGCTTTAATACAATTAACTTTATGTCGGCATACACCTGGGATAATCCTTAATAAAAAAATCTCGCATGTGTCCATATCCATGGTAGCATAAACTGATAAGAGATCATCCTTTAAACCTATTTTTATAAGTAAATGGAGTAAAAAAATGATAGAACCCCATTTTGATACCCGAGCAATTCATGCTGGACAATCATCTGATCCAACAACAGGTGCTGTAACGACCCCCATTTACGCAACATCCACCTACCAGCAACAAGCCCCAGGAGTACATCTTGGCTTTGAATATTCTCGTACGCGAAATCCCACACGTGAGGCATTTGAATCTTGTCTTGCAAGTCTTGAGTCAGGAACACAGGGTTTTGCCTTTGCTTCTGGCATGGCAGCTATCAATACAGTGATTGATCTCTTAAGTTCAGGCGATCATGTGATTGCCATGGACGACCTTTATGGAGGAACCTATCGCCTGTTTGATAAAGTTAAAACGAGAACGAATCAATTATCTTTTTCATTTGTCAACATGACCCATCTTGATGAAATTGAAGCAGCAATTAAACCTACAACTAAAATGCTTTGGTTAGAGACCCCCTCAAACCCCTTATTAACATGTGGAGATCTTGATAAAATTGAATGCATTGGAAAGCGTCATGGTCTTATAACCGTTGTCGATAACACGTTTGCAACCCCTTGGATACAACGGCCACTTGAAAAAGGATTTGATCTGGTTGTGCATTCGGCAACCAAATATTTAAATGGTCATTCTGATGTTGTTAATGGTGCTGTTGTTGTGGGTAATAATCCTGAGTTAGCCGAACGGCTCGCTTTTCTTCACAATGCTTGCGGTGCGATTTCAGGCCCTTTTGATAGTTTTCTCGTATTGCGTAGTTTAAAAACACTGAGCATTCGTATGCAACGTCACTGTGACAATGCTTTTGAACTTGCTCACTGGCTAGAAAAACACCCGGCCATTCAGCACGTGATTTATCCTGGACTTAAAAGCCATCCTCAGCATAAACTTGCAACAGAGCAAATGTATGCTTTTGGTGGTATGATTTCTGCTGTAATTAAAGGTGACGCAGCACAAACCATAGCCATGTTATCTCGCTGTAAACTATTTACTTTGGCGGAAAGTCTTGGAGGGGTCGAAAGTTTAATTGAGCATCCAGCGCTGATGACACATGCCTCCATTCCAAAAAAAATCCGCGATGAACTTGGAATTTCAGATGGGCTCATTCGTATTTCCGTTGGCATAGAGCATATCGATGATCTCAAATATGATTTAACTCAAGCCCTTCAATAAGAGGAAAATAATGTCAATTCTTGAAACGTGTATTAATCATTACTTTGATGAACGACAAACGCTAACACCCGAGACAGCTTCGAGTGAATTACTCTTTGCATTAAACCAAATTTTTAACGAACTGGATAAAGGTCATTTACGTGTAGCTGAAAAGATTGGCCCCACCTGGATTGTCCATGAATGGATTAAAAAAGCCATTTTGCTTTCATTTAAGTGTTATCCTAACCAACGCATTGAAAATGAATATTCCAACTTTTACGATAAACTACCTTTGAAATTTGCTAACACTAAACCAGAAGAATTTGAAAGCATGGGTATTCGTGTTGTACCACATGCCATCGTACGTCGCGGTGCCTACATAGGTAAAAATACAATTTTAATGCCCTCTTATGTAAATATTGGTGCTTTTGTTGATGAAGGCGTCATGGTTGATACATGGGCAACTGTCGGCTCGTGTGCTCAAATCGGAAAAAACGTTCATTTGTCAGGAGGCGTTGGGATTGGCGGTGTGTTAGAACCGCTACAAGCAAGTCCTACCATTATCGAGGATGATTGTTTTATTGGTGCTCGTTCCGAAGTCGTCGAAGGCGTTATTGTTGAACGAGGCTCTGTGCTCTCTATGGGCGTATTTTTAGGGCAAAGCACCAAAATTTTCAATCGATTAACTGGTGAAGTGTCGTATGGCAGGATTCCTGCTGGTTCTGTTGTTGTTCCCGGAAACCTACCCAGTCAAGATGGGACTCATAGCCTTTATTGTGCTGTGATTGTGAAACAAGTTGATGAAAAAACCCGTTCAAAAGTCAGCATCAATGAATTACTACGAGATATCACACCATGACAAGCGTGCGTGACATATTAAAAGAGCTCATAGGATTCGAATCCATTACACCCCATGATGCTGGTTGCCAGGAATATTTGGAGCGCATCCTTACAACACTAGGATTTAGATGTGAGCGTTTTGATGATGGGCCCGTTTCAAATCTGTTTGCACGCATTGGAACAAACGCTCCCTTTTTTTTATTCGCAGGACATACCGACGTAGTCCCGCCGGGTGATCTAAACGCTTGGCATAGCGACCCTTTTGTATTACATGAAGAAAAGGGTCAACTGTTTGGTCGTGGTGTTGCCGACATGAAAGGTAGTATTGCAGCAATGGTCATTGCTGTGAAAAAAATTCTATCGACTACTTCAAATTTTCAAGGCAGTATTGGTTTTTTAATCACCAGCGGTGAGGAGGGTGACGATTTCTTACATGGAACGCCTCATGTCATGTCTGAATTAAACAAGCGAAATGAATTGCCCGATTTCTGTATTATTGGTGAGCCATCAAGCACTAACCAAGTAGGCGATACCATTAAAATCGGTAGACGAGGCTCTTTAACAGGCAATTTTATTTTTGAAGGAAAACAAGGACATGTCGCTTATCCTCATCTTGCTGTAAATCCTATCCATACAACCGCAAAAGCCATTGGTGAGCTTGTGGCTATCCAATGGGATGAAGGGAATGAATATTTCCCTCCAACAACATTACAAATCACGCACCTTCATGCAGGAGGTGGCGCTGGTAATGTGATACCCGGAACTTTACTTTTACAATTAAACTGCCGGTATTCGACAGAGCAAACAGCAGACAACCTTAAACAAAACATTGAAACTTGTTTTAAAAAGCATGGTTTAGCCCCCGCTATCAATTGGCGTCTTAACGGAGAGCCGTTTTTAACCAAATCCAATCTTTTAATTAAAACCACATGTCAGGCGATCCAAGACATCACAAACCAAGATGCGATCCTATCAACCAGTGGAGGAACTTCAGACGGTCGATTTATAGCCCCATACGGCATAGACGTCATCGAACTGGGGCCTGTCAATAAAACCATTCATCAGGTCAATGAATCCGTTTCTGAAAATGAGCTCAATACTTTGTGTGACATTTATTTTGAAATTATCAGAAGACTTTTCCATCAAATGTGAAAATTCATTATCAATCATGCATTCATTTTAACAACAAGGTCAACAAGGGTTTCTGTCGCTTAAAACCAATGCTAAATACCCACCAAAAAAACAAATCGCACCCTGTGAATAAAATTCATGTAATCTTTACAGAAAAGCGCACTGACAACTCATGTGATTTGCTAACCTGTTGAAAAATATAATTTTTATGTAATTTTGACAAAGCCAGCGGACACAGAGTTATCCACAATATCTGTGGATAACTCTGTGTGTAGATTGGTGAAGACTTTGAAAAACAAGCAATTGTGGCGATGAATTAAATCAATACAATATTTATGTCTTTGGTAACTCCCCACGTCCTTCCGAGCAATGCGAAGAATCTTCTACGATGTGGAACTGTGACGCATTCTGAGATCCCTCGCGCAGCGAAGGATGACGTGGTGGGGAGTTACATTAGCCACAAAGCGAGCGCTCTAGATTTTCTTGACCAACACTCAAAATAATTGAGTAATTTATTATCTTAGTGTAAAATACATGACATATTTAAGTCATTTGATCAAAAGATTAGGTTTTATTGAGGAGTTATATATGAAATCAATGTATCAGAAACAAAAATTTAAACCAGAAATTTTATCTATTGATGTCGATCCTTGGTCCTTTCCTCTGGCGATACCTCGATATAACATCCAAATTCATTATACGGATGGCTCCTATCGTTCGGTGCAAATGGATGCTTTAACACTGAGAGAAAACTATTTTACTTATATCCAAGATCCAGCGATACGTAACAGTTTATTGAGGACTCAGGACATCTTTACTCCGAGTCGCAGTCCGAGCCATTTTTTGTTACCTGCGGAGAAAGAAAGGCTTGAGCCCTGGAAAATGAGCGAAGATATCTTCTATCTGTCAAGGCATGCGATTCATGTCGTGCCGGGGTATACAAAAGATACACTGGTGAATACACTGATTGAGCACTTGCGTACGATGGCGGGATGGACCTTTGAAGAAGATCCTGAGCAAGGAAAACTGCAGGGCTATTATTTAGATAAGGCCCATGAAGCTTGCGTTTCGATTAATCTTTATGCAAAAAAAGATCAATTGACCATTGAAGTGCTCGCCCTACAGGGCGATCGGGAGCCAGCTTTTGCTCTGCGTGCTCAATTAAGAGAAAAATATACAGGAAAGCCATCAAAAGTTGTATCACATGTGCTCCCCGCGCTTCCTGATGCCTTTATTATTCCGCTTTTACGAGAGCGTTACTTGAACGAACTCAGGTCCATATACAACTTAACTTTGACTGATTTGAGTTCTCAATATGAAGCGGCTCGACAAATAACAAGGCTTAGTATAAACGGGTCTCTTTCACACATTGAGAATCCTTTGTTTGATGATGAAGCCAGTCGCACGCTCATCATCAGTTCGCTTGAGCAATTAATTCAAGATCATGATGCGAGCGAATTGGTTGCGTTTAGTGCGGGTCGTCAGGCTTTGATGGCTTGTGCAGAATTGTATAAGCGCCCAGCATATCAAGCTCAAATATTGAGTTCGCCAAGATTGCTGATGTGTGTTTATCAGCATGCTCGCTTGGAAGAAACCTGGCAAACGGCCCAAATTAAACAGATGTGTAGCGATTTGTTCTCTAAGTTTACTCTAAAAGATAAGGCCGGCGTTTTAAGTGCGCTGCAAAGCCAAGATCCCACCCTTGTGGGGCGCGATATGGATTTAGATGCACGTCAAGCGTCTGCACGAATCGGTTTTTTCTCTCACGGACCAACGTCAGAGGATTATGCTGCGGCGAGGAGGGGGCAATGTGCTTATGACGACTTAGATGCCACTGAGTATTATGACTCAGAATTCACTGAAGAAGAGCGTGCGTTTAATTTTCATGGCTAAGTGCACTTATTTTGGCTTCGTTGCAAAAGATTCCATATATAACTCCCCACCACGTCATCCCGAACCCGAGCGCAGCGAGGGTGAGGGATCTCCTGTCTGGTGGCACGTGTAAAATAAAAATAATCTCTGTACATGACAAAAAAATCTCTGTCATTCCCGCGCAGGCGGGAAACCATCCCTCAAAACAATCCGTTGGCCAGATTTAACCACTGAGGGTTGTTCTCCTCAATAAGATTTATTTTCCATTGGCG